>CAXUEV010000184.1:0-4148 GCA_964250105.1 uncultured Sphingomonadaceae bacterium | reverse complement strand
CTGCTGAACCTGATCACCCGCGCCGAGGCGCTGCTCGCGCGCCTGCGCAGCGTGCTGCCGATGCCGCTGGCCGCGCCCGACTGGTCCGCCGCCATTGCGTTCCGCTACCGCCGCCGCGGTGCGTCCGGTCAAGCGGCGGCCGACGCGGCCGACGCTCGGCGCGCGGACGCGACGCCTCGACGGCAAGACCGCGCGGTCGGGGATCAAGGCCGGACGCGGCCGGGTCAGCAGCGAGGATTAGATTCCGGAAAGGCAATGAACTATTCTGTCGCATGTCCGTTGGACCGCCGCGCGCCCGATCTGTCGATCGGGTTGCTCGGGTTCGAAACTGGAAGGAAACATCATGGCCATCAACAGCGATACCGTCGAAGGCGGTCTGAACGAGTTCGGCGGCAAGGTCCAGGGCAAGGTCGGCGAGGCGTTCGGCGACAGCAAAACCCAGGCCGAAGGCGCGTTCAACGAGACCAAGGGCAAGGCCCAGGAAGCCTATGGCGACGCCAAGGCGAAGGTCGAGGACGCGTACGGCAAGGCCAAGGAGAAGGTCAACGCCTGGGCCGACAACGCCCCCGACTATGTCCAGAAGGCGCGCGAGACGGGTCGCCAGTACGCCGAGAAGAGTGGCGAAGCCGTTCGCCAGAGCGTCCAGGAGCAGCCGATCGCGACGCTCGTCGGCGGTATCGCGGTGGGCGTGCTGATCGGCTGGCTGGTCAGCGGCCGCCGCTAACTCTTTTCTATCATCCCCGCGGAAGCGGGGACCCATCTCTCGCGGACGTCGAGTGACGGGTCCACGCTTTCGCGGGGATGACGAGGGATTTGGTAGTTCGGAAGAGTCTGCTTAGACCGCAGGACAAAGTCGAAAGGGCCGGGTCAGCGATGACCCGGCCCTTTCGCGTCAGTCCTTCATGCTGTCGGGGACCTTGCCGCCGTTGGCGGCGAGCTTGGTCATCACCGCGCGGTGGAGGGCGATGTTCTGCTCGGCCGAGCCGTCGGCGCCGGCGTGGACGCCGAGTTCCTGACCGAGTTCCTTGCGCGCGGTCAGGCTCGAATCGAGGTCGAGCAGCTTGAGCAGGTCGACGATCGACGTCTGCCAGTTGCCGCCGCCGCCCTTGGCCGACGCCATCTGCGTCAGCACCGCCGAGACGTCGACGGGTGCCGCAGCGGCAGCCGCGGGTGCGGCCGCCGCCGTGCCCGCGACCGCGGGCTTCGCCGGAGCGGCGGCGGGGGTCGCCGCCTTCGCCGCGCCGTGGTGGAATATCTTGTTCATGATGTTGCCGAAGAAACTCATCGCTCTCTCCCTGTGTCGGTCTTTGCTGTAACGGTGGAGCCCGGCTCGGGGTCCGGCGGACGACGGATATCGCGCCGCCGCCGGGTCGAGCGAGGTCTGGCGGGTTCGCCCGGCGGGGAGATCAGACGGTGGCCGAGCGTGCGGTATTCCACGATCCGACCGGGCGGCGCCGGCGTCGCTTCGGCATCGCCGTCACCGCCTTCGTCCTGCTGCTGATCGCCGCGACCGGCTTGTTCGTCGCGTCGATCGTCTCGGCCGGGGCGGGCACGCCGCTGCCGTTCACCGTCGAGCGGCCGCCGGTCCGGGGCCTGGCGCAGGTCGCCCACGACACGCGGCGCGGCGTCCGCTACGGCCTGCGCCGGGCGAGCTGGCTGGCGAGCGCCGGCCCGAACACGGCGCGCCCGCTCGCGATCGGCTTCTATGCGCCGTGGGACGATGCCAGCGCCGCCTCGCTGCAACGGCATATCGGCGACCTCGACTGGCTGGTGCCGGCGTGGGTGTCGGTCACCGGACCCGGCCACAAGATCACGCACTTCGCCGACGTGCGCGGACGCGCGATCATCGCGAACGCGGGCCGGCGCCCGCTGCTGCTGCCGATGGTGCAGAACGCGGTCGAGGGCGAATGGGACGGACCCGGCATCGGCAGACTGCTCGCCTCGCCGGCGGCGCGCACGGCGCTGCTCGACGACGTCGAGGCGTATCTCGTCGCCAATCGTGCCGACGGCGTGTTCTTCGACTTCGAGGACCTGCCGCCGTCGGCGCAGCGCGACTATCTTGCCTTCCTCAGGCAAGCGAAGCTGCGCACCGTCGCGCACGGCTGGCGGCTCGCGATCGCCGCCCCGGTCGGCGACGACGACTGGAACCTCAGGGCCTATGCCGCGATCGTCGACCGGCTGGTGCTGATGGCCTATGACGAGCATTATCCCGGCGGGCCGCCGGGGCCGATCGCGTCGCAGCCGTGGTTCGTCGCGACGGTGACCAGGGCCGTCCGCGGCATCCCGCCCGACCGGCTGGTCGTCGCGCTCGGCAACTACAGCTACGACTGGAGCAAGTCGGGCACCGAGCAGGGTTCGGTCGAGTCGATCCTGCTGACGGCGCACGAGTCGGGCGTGCTGCCGCATTTCGACGCCGCCACCGGCAACGCCACCTTCACCTATGCCGAAGCCGGCGCGCCGCACATCGTCTGGTTCCTCGACGCCGCGAGCGCGCACAACCAGATGCTGGCGGTGCGCGGGCTCGGCCTCAACGCCTTCGCGCTGTGGCGGCTGGGGACCGAGGACCCGTCGATCTGGAAGCTCTTCGGCCGCGGCCATCCCGGCCCGAGCCCGCCCGGCGCGATCGCGGCGATGCCGGCGGGGACCACGACCGACATCGAAGGCACGGGCGAGATCCTCCACATCGGCGCGATGCCGGTGCCCGGCCGGCGCGAGGTGACGGTCGACCGGCGCGGGCTGATCGTCGGCGAGCGCTTCGTCACGCTGCCGCTGCCCTATGCGATCGAGCGCGCCGGCTACCGGCCGGGGCTCGTCGCGCTGACCTTCGACGACGGCCCCGATCCGGTGTGGACGCCGAAGATCCTCGACGTGCTCAAGGCGAAGCACGTGCCGGCGACCTTCTTCGTCATCGGCGAGAACGTGCTGCCCGAACGCGGCCTGCTGCGGCGCGAGATCGCCGAGGGGCACGAGGTCGGCAACCATACCTATACCCACCCCAACCTCGCCGAGGCGAGCGACCGCGAGACGCGGATCGAGCTCAACGCCAGCCAGCGGCTGTTCGAGGCGTTCACCGGCCGCTCGATGCGGCTGTTCCGCGCGCCGTTCTTCGGCGATGCCGAGCCGACCACTGCCGACGAGATCGAGCCGGCGCGGATCGCGCAGTCGCTCGGCTATCTGATCGTCGGTCTCCACGTCGATCCCAACGACTGGCAGCGGCCGGGCGTGCGGCACATCGTCGACACCAGCGTCGACGGCGTCGAGGCGTCGAACGATGAGCGCAGCGGCCAGGTCGTCCTGCTCCACGACGCCGGCGGCGACCGTTCGCAGACGGTGGCGGCGCTGCCGCTGCTGATCGACGCGCTGCGCGCCAGGGGCTACCGCTTCGCGCCGGTGTCCGAGCTGATCGGCCTGAGCGCGGCGCAGGTGATGCCCGCGCTGTCGCCCGCCGACCTCGCCTCGGCGCGGACCGACCTCGCGCTGTTCGACATGATCGACGTCGTCCTGACCGCGCTCAAGTGGATGTTCGGCATCGCCATCACGCTCGGCATCGGCCGCGCGCTGACGCTGTCGGCGCTGGCGCTGTGGCAGGCGCGGCGCGACGCGCAGGTCGTCCGCCCGGCGATCGACCCCGACCGCTTCGTCTCGGTGCTGATCCCGGCGTGGAACGAGGCGAAGGTGATCGAGGGATCGGTCCGCCGCGTGCTGGCGAGCAGCGACGTGCGGGTCGAGGTCGTCGTCATCGACGACGGCTCGACCGACGCCACTAGCGCCGTCGTCACCGCGGCGTTCGCCGACGATCCGCGCGTCCGGCTGCTGACGCTGGCGAACGGCGGCAAGGCGCGCGCGCTCAACCACGGGCTGGCGCTGGCGGCGGGCGAGATCGTCGTCGCGCTCGACGCCGACACCCAGTTCGAGCCGGAGACGATCGCGCGCCTCGCCCGCTGGTTCGTCGATCCCGCGCTCGGCGCCGTCGCCGGCAACGCCAAGGTCGGCAACCGGGTCAACCTCGTCACCAGGTGGCAGGCGCTCGAATATATCACCGCGCAGAACCTCGAGCGGCGCGCGCTCGGCCGGCTCGACGCGATGACGGTGGTGCCGGGCGCGGTCGGCGCGTGGCGGGCGGCGACGCTGCGCGGCGTCGGCGGCTA
>CAXUEV010000183.1:0-4160 GCA_964250105.1 uncultured Sphingomonadaceae bacterium | reverse complement strand
CGCCGCCGGCCCGAGCGCGAGGCCGCCGTGCTCGGGGTCGCGGACCAGCGCCTCGCTCGCCTCGAGCTGCCGCGCCAGCGCCTGCCAGCCGGCGGGCTCGACGTCGCCGCCGATGCCGTAGACCGACAGCGCGTCGTGACCGAACTTGCGCACCTTCTCGCTGCCGCTGCCGCGCAGCACGTCGACGAGATGGCCGACGCCGAACCGTTGCCCGGTGCGGTAGACTGCCGACAGCAGCTTGCGCGCCGCCTCGGTCGCGTCGCGCAGCGCCGGCGGTTCGAGGCAGGTATCGCAGTTCATGCACGGCGGCGGCGCGGGCTCGCCGAAATAGGTCAGCAGCGGCGCCCGCCGGCACTTCGCCGTCTCGCAGAAGGCGATCAGCGCGTTGAGCCGTGCGGTTTCGGCGGCCTTGCGCGCGTCGTCGGCGTCGCCGGCGGCGATGAACTGACGGGCGCGGGCGATGTCGTCGGCGCCGTAAAGCAGGTGCGCGACCGCCGGATCGCCGTCGCGGCCGGCTCGGCCGGTCTCCTGGTAATAGGCCTCGATCGACTTCGGCAGGCCGAGATGCGCGACGAAGCGGACGTCGGGCTTGTCGATGCCCATGCCGAAGGCGACGGTCGCGACCATGACCATGTCCTCGGCGCCGACGAACGCCTCCTGGTTGCGCGCGCGGACCGCGCCGTCGAGCCCGGCATGGTACGGCAGCGCGTTGATACCCGCCGCCTGAAGTGTCGCCGCGGTGCGCTCGGTGATCGCCCGCGTCGGCGCGTAGACGATGCCGCTCGTGCCGCGCTGGGTATCGAGGAACGCCTTCAGCTGCTTCGGGGCGTTGGTCTTGGGCGCGACCTCGTAGCGGATGTTCGGGCGATCGAAGCCGGCGACGACCATCCGCTCGGGGGCGATGCCGAGTTGGTCGAGCATGTCGAGTCGCGTCGCCTGGTCGGCGGTCGCGGTCAGCGCGACCCGCGGCACGCCCGGCAGCAGGTCGCACAACGCCCGCAGCCGGCGGTATTCGGGACGAAAGTCATGGCCCCACTGGCTGACGCAATGCGCCTCGTCGATCGCGACCAGCGCGATGTCGACGCGGCCGATCAGGGCCTGGAAGCCGGGCTGCGCCGCGCGTTCGGGGGCGACGTACAGCAGGTCGAGCGCGCCGTCGCCGAGTGCGGCGATCGTCGCCTCGGCGTCGTTCGACTGGCTGTTGAGCGCCGCCGCGCGGATGCCGTAGGCCCTGAGCGCACGAACCTGATCGGTCATCAGCGCGATCAGCGGCGACACGACAAGCGCGCATCCGGGCCGCACCAGCGCCGGCACCTGATAGCATAACGACTTGCCGGCACCCGTCGGCATGATCGCCAGCACGTCGCGCCCGGCGCAGACGTCGCGGACGATATCGCCCTGATGGCCGCGGAACGCCGGGAAGCCGAAGACCTGGTGGAGAACCTCGTCGGGCGAACGCGTCGGCTTCGGCATCGCCGCCGTCAGGCGGCCGGAGCCTCGACGACGGCGGCGGCGGCGAGCTTCTTCTTGATCTCGCGCTTCAGCTTGACCGCGCGGTCGCTGAGCTTCTCGGCCTTGGTCTTGATCAGCCAGTTGTCGAGACCGCCGACATGCTCGACCGAGCGCAGGCCGTTCATCGACACGCGCAGGCGGACCGAGCGGCCGAGCACGTCCGACAGTAGCGTCACGCTCTGCAGATTGGGCAGGAACAGGCGCTTGGTCTTGTTGTTGGCATGGGACACGTTGTTCCCCACCTGGCGACCCTTGGCGGTCAGTTCGCACACGCGCGACATCGTCTACGTCCTTCGAAACGGGCAAGTCATGGAAGCGGATCGGCTTAGTCGACGACCGCCCCGCGGTCAACCGTGCCGGCAAAGCGCCGCTTCGACAAATCCGCCTTCCCGCGCGATGAACGAGGCACTAGCGTAGGACGGCGCAGGCGATCGGCGTGAGGAGGACGGGCTGGCCATGCCGTATTTCGCGATCCATTGCATCGACAAGCCCGGCAGCACCGAACTGCGCGCGGCGGTTCGCGACGAGCATCTCAGCCATCTGGCGAAATACACCAGCCAGGTACTCGTCGCGGGACCGCTGCTCGGCACCGACGGAGCTGCGATGGGGTCGCTGCTGATCTACGACTTCGCCGACCGCAAGGCGGCGATCCAGTTCGCCGCCGACGATCCCTATTCGCTCGCCGGCCTGTTCGCCAGCGTCGCCGTGACGGCGTGGCGTAAAACACTTCCAGCATGAACCGGACAGGTACGGGATCCCTGCCTCAATGACGATGGTCGGGGCGAGAGGATTCGAACCTCCGGCCCCTGCCTCCCGAAGACAGTGCTCTACCAGGCTGAGCTACGCCCCGACGCAAGCTGCGAGCCTATAGCGGCGCCATCCGCCGCGGGCAAGCGCCTTATCGCGCCCCGCGTTGGCGTCGCGCCGCCCCCTCTGCTACAGGCTGGACATGACCGCTCCCCTCGACCGTATCCGCAACTTCTCGATCATCGCGCACATCGACCACGGCAAGTCGACACTCGCCGACCGGCTGATCCAGCGCACGGGCGGGCTGACGGCGCGCGAGATGAGCGAGCAAGTCCTTGATAACATGGATATCGAGCGCGAGCGCGGGATTACGATCAAGGCGCAGACGGTCAGGCTCGACCACAACGGCTATATCCTCAATCTGATGGACACGCCCGGCCACGTCGATTTCGCCTATGAGGTTTCCCGCAGCCTCGCCGCGTGCGAGGGCGCGCTGCTCGTCGTCGACGCGGCGCAAGGCGTCGAGGCGCAGACGCTGGCCAACGTCTACCAGTCGATCGAGCACGACCATGTCATCGTGCCGGTGATCAACAAGGTCGACCTGCCCGCGGCCGAGCCCGAGCGCGTCAAACGGCAGATCGAGGACGTCATCGGCATCTCGACCGACGACGCGGTGCTGACCAGCGCCAAGACCGGCATCGGCATCGACGACGTCCTCGACGCGATCGTCCGGCTGATCCCGCCGCCGCAGGGCGACGTCGCGGCGCCGCTCAAGGCGATGCTCGTCGACAGCTGGTACGACCCGTATCTCGGCGTCGTCATCCTCGTCCGGGTGATCGACGGGACGCTGCGCAAGGGCCAGCAGATAACCTTCATGGCACAAGGCACGCAGCACCTCGTCGATCGCGTCGGCGTCTTCCGGCCGAAGATCGAGGCGCTCGACGCGCTCGGGCCGGGCGAGATCGGCTTCATCACCGCGCAGATCAAGGAAGTCGCGCAGACCAACGTCGGCGACACGATCACCGACAGCCGGCGGCCGACCGCAACCGCGCTTCCCGGGTTCAAGACGGTCCAGCCGGTGGTGTTCTGCGGGTTATTCCCGGTCGACGCCGCCGACTTCGAAAAACTGCGCGATTCGCTCGGCAAGCTGCGGCTCAACGACGCCTCGTTCAGCTTCGAGGCGGAGAGTTCGGCGGCGCTCGGCTTCGGCTTCCGCTGCGGCTTTCTCGGCCTGCTTCACCTTGAAATCATTCAGGAACGCCTGACGCGCGAGTACGACCTCGACCTGATCACGACGGCGCCGTCGGTGGTCTACCGGATGTTCATGACCGACGCGTCGATGCGCGAGCTGCACAACCCCGCGGACATGCCCGATCCCGTCCAGATCGAGCATATCGAGGAGCCGTGGATCGAGGCGACGATCTTCGTCCCCGACGAGCATCTGGGGAGCATCCTCAAGCTGTGCCAGGACCGCCGGGGTATCCAGAAGAACCTGACTTATGCCGGGAACCGTGCCATGGTGGTTTACGAGCTGCCGCTGAACGAGGTCGTGTTCGACTTCTACGACCGGCTGAAGAGCATCAGCCGCGGCTATGCCTCGTTCGACTATCACCAGATCGGTCATCGCGAGGGCGATCTCGTCAAGATGACGATCATGGTCAACGCCGAGCCGGTCGACGCGTTGTCGATGATCGTCCACCGCGGCGCCGCCGAGGCGCGCGGCCGGCATATGTGCGAGCGGATGAAGGATTTGATCCCGCGGCACCTGTTCAGGATCCCGATCCAGGCGGCGATCGGCGGCCGCGTCATCGCCCGCGAGACGATCGCCGCGATGCGCAAGGACGTCACCGCCAAATGCTATGGCGGCGACATCAGCCGCAAGAAGAAGCTGCTCGACAAGC
>CAXUEV010000182.1:0-4161 GCA_964250105.1 uncultured Sphingomonadaceae bacterium | reverse complement strand
GATCGACGCGGTCTACCAGCAGATGGCCGACATCGGCATCGCCGACCGCAGCATGATCTTCAACACCGACCTCGTCGAGACGCTCGAGCTCGACAACATGATCGGCCAGGCGGTGCTGACGATGCACATGGCCGCCGACCGCCACGAGAGCCGCGGCGCGCACATGCACGAGGATTTCCCCAAGCGCGACGACGACACGTGGATGAAGCACAGCCTCGGCTGGTTCCGCGACGGCGGCGTCCGCCTCGATAAGCGCCCGGTCCACAGCTATACGCTGAGCGACGAGGTGGCGTACATCAAGCCGAAGGCGCGGGTGTATTAGACCTCCCGGGGATGGCCATATGCGCTCCGCTGCCGCCGTGTATACCTCGCTCCGCTCGCGCCTCCCGACTGCGACAACCATCACGACAATTCGGCCGTCGTCCACCCCTATAGATCAGACGATAGGCTGCTGCGCGTAACTTGATCTTGTAGCAATCGGGAAGATCGCTCAGTCGAGCAGACGGAATGTGCGGATTATCGAGACGCTCACGCATCTTCTTCGCGAACTGGTCGCGAATTTACCGAGCTTGTCCCATTCCTTTGTCGCGCTGGGCGGGAACTCCAGGCTATAGATCGTCAATCGAGACCTTAACCCCAACCATGTCTGTGATCGCTCCCGCGTCGTCCTGAGAAAAGAAACACGCGATAGTGCGCGACAGCGGAGCTTGACGATGACCATCATCATCACCGCCTTCGAACGATCCCCCGATCGCGGCCGGGGGCTGGCGCGCGACATGCGGGTCCGCTGGGCGCTCGAGGAAGCAGGTCAACGCTACGAGGTCCGGCTTCTTTCGTTCGAGGCGATGAAGGAACCCGCGCATCGTGCGCTCCACCCCTTCGGCCAGATCCCGACCTATGAGGAAGGCGATCTCGTCCTGTTCGAATCGGGCGCGATCGTCTTCCACATCGCCGACCGTCACCCGGGCCTGCTGCCGGACGCCGCCGATGCGCGGGCGCGGGCGGTCGCGTGGATGTTCGCCGCGCTCGACACGGTGGAACCGCCGATCGTCGATCATGCGATGGCCACCCTCCTTGAAAGCGACAAGCCGTGGCATGCGGAGCGGCTGCCCATTCTTGAAGACCGCGTCCGCCGCCGGCTGGACGAGCTCTCCGATCGACTCGGCGATGCCGACTGGCTCGACGGGGCGTTCAGCGCCGGCGACCTTCTAATGGTGACGGTCCTGCGCCGGCTGGACCGATCGGGCCTGTTGCAGGATTATCCGAACCTCTCCGCTTATGTCGCGCGCGGCGAGGAACGGCCCGCCTATCGGCGTGCATTCGACGATCAACTGGCGGTGTTCACCAGCCTGCCACCGATGCCTTGACCCACGCGTCAGCCAACCGAGGCCTCGAGCCGGTCGGCCAGCCACATCTTGATCAACGCCTGCCGGGTCACCCCGCGCTTCTTCGCCTGGACGTCGAGGCGGTCGACCATCCACATGGGAAAATCGACGTTGACGCGCTTGGGTTCGAGGCCGGGGCGGCGAGTGGTGGAGAAGTCGAGATATTCGCTGATGTCCTCGCCGTCGTCGAACCTGCGGTCGAACTCCTCAACCGTGATAGGCGCGGGCTTCGTCGGTGCGGGCCCGGCGGACCGAGATGAGACGGATACGGTCGCCGCGGCGGGTGACGATCGCCGTCCAGACTTTGCCGTCGATGCGGCCGATGACGCGGCTGCGCTCCTCGTCGCCATGAAATACTCCTCCGGTTTCGACATGGTCCCTGTCGTCCCAGATCGCCTGCGCCGCCTCGAAATCGATCCCGTGCTTCGCCGCGTTGACCGCGCTCTTCGCCGGATCATATTCGAAGCTCACGCGGGAGTATAATAACTATCCCTTTTCCGCACAAGCGAGGCTGCGACGAGATGTGAGTTGAGCCTCTTTGCGCGACGCCTTATGTTCGGGCATGGCGGTGGTGGACAAGAGGCGCGGAGATGACGGTGTGGAACCTGCGTGCGGCCTATGACGAGGAGGCGCAGGTCTGGTACACGTTGGACTGCGACGTGCCGGGATTGGTGACCGAGGGCGAGACGCTTGAGCGCCTGCGCGACCGGGCTGCTGCCGTCATGCCCGAACTGCTCGAGGACAATGCCCATCTGATCGCGCGCGACCGTCTTGTCGGTCCGCATAGCCTGCATCTCGTGGCCTTCCACGAAAGCACCGTTCCGGTGGCCGTCGGGGAACTGACGACGGCCTGATGGGCCAGGGATACGGCCGCGAACTCAAGCGCATCCTCCTTGCCAACGGCTGCCGGTTCGTCCGGCACGGCAAGGGCGATCACGAGTTCTGGTACAGTCCCATCACGGACCGTACGGTGATCGTGGACGCGGGCACGAAGAAGCGTTTTACCGCCGAGGCTGTGCTCAAGCAGGCCGGCATTGATGAACGGATCAGGTAATGGCCGAATTCTCTCTTCCCACCAACTCGCGCATCAAGCCCGACGGCAAGCGCTTCCCGGCGCCCGCGGGCGCGAAGAACGTCAAGGCTTTCAAGGTCTATCGCTGGAACCCCGATGACGGCGCCAACCCGCGCTACGACACCTATGAGCTCGATCTCGACGCGACCGGGCCGATGGTCCTCGACGCGCTGATCCGGATCAAGGCCGAGGTCGATCCGACGCTGACCTTCCGCCGGTCGTGCCGCGAGGGGATCTGCGGGTCGTGCTCGATGAACATCGACGGCACCAATACGCTCGCCTGCACCCAGGCCATCGGCGACATCAAGGGCGAGGTGCGGATCACGCCGCTGCCGCACATGGACGTGATCAAGGACCTCGTGCCCGACTTCAAGCATTTCTATGCGCAATACGCCTCGATCAAGCCGTGGCTGCAGACGGTGACGCCGGCTCCCGCCGACGGCGAGCGCGTCCAGTCGGTGGAGGACCGGTCGAAGATCGACGGGCTCTACGAATGCATCCTCTGCGCGTGCTGCTCGACCGCCTGCCCGAGCTATTGGTGGAACAGCGACAAGTTCCTTGGTCCCGCGATCCTGCTCCAGGCGTACCGCTGGCTTGCCGACAGCCGCGACGAGATGACCGGCGAACGGCTCGACGCGCTCGAGGACCCGTTCCGCCTGTACCGCTGCCACACGATCATGAACTGCGCCAACGTCTGCCCCAAGGGGCTCAACCCGGCCAAGGCGATCGCCGAGATCAAGAAGATGATGGTCGAGAGAGCCGTCTAGCGGCCGCGCGCACCCTGTCGTTCGAGCATAGAAAAACCGCTGTCCTACAGCCCTGCCGCCGGGGTAGCGTCGCGTTATGATCCGCCCGCTCCTCGCCTGCCGTCCATGCCGCCCGCCGACCGGAGGGGCTGCGTTTCGATCCGACGTGGCGTCAAGATCGTCAACTTCCGCGCCCGCCGACCCGCTCGCGGCGTGCGCGAATCGGCCGGACGGGGGACGCGCGGCATGATCGCCGACGGCGCGGCCGTGCCCGATGCCGACGGCTGGGTGCCGTGGACCATGACGCCCCGGGGCGAGTTCAACGACGTCCTCGGGCAGATGTACTTCCGCGCCGCCGCCGACGGCACGCTGGCGTCGCGGGTCGATACGACCGCGCTCCACGCCAACGCGCTCGGCTTCCTCCATGGCGGCTTCCTGATGTCGTTCGTCGACGTCGCGATGTTCGCGATCCTCCGTCCGCGCTTCGACGCCGGCGAGATCCAGGGCGCGGTGACGCTGAGCTGCGCGACCGATTTCCTCGCCGGCGGACGACCGGGCGAGCCGATCGAGGCGCACGGCGAGCTCCTCAAGGAGACCGGCAAGCTGTTCTTCGTCCGCGGGTTGGTGACGCAGGCGGGTGAGAATATCTGTGCCTTCACCGGCACGCTGCGCAAGGTCACCCGGTCACCGCCGGCGTGACCCGCGGCGAGCGCGCGCCCGCCGCGGCGCCGGGCATCGTCACCGCCTATCGCCGCCTGGTCGATGCCGGCGAACTGACCCCCGATCCCGACCAGGCGGCGGCGGCGGAGACGCTGTACCGGCTGCGCCTGGCGCTGGCCGAAACGGCGAAGCCCGGGCTGTTCGGGCGGCTGTTCGGCCGCGCCCGCGCCGCGCCGAAGGGCGTCTACCTGTGGGGCGGCGTCGGGCGCGGCAAGTCGATGCTGATGGACCTGTTCTT
>CAXUEV010000181.1:0-4200 GCA_964250105.1 uncultured Sphingomonadaceae bacterium | reverse complement strand
GCCGCTGATCGAGGCGTCGCCGGCGGCCGCCGCAATCGTCGCCGCCGACGACCCGCGGCTGACGGCGACGACCGTCGCCTGGTCGGGCGGCACCATCCACCGCCTGACCGGCTATCTGGTGCGGCCGAAGGCGATGACTGCGCCGTCGCGCCGCGGCACGGTCATGGTCATCCACGAGAACCGCGGGCTGACCGAGCATATCCGCGACGTCGCCCGGCGGCTCGCGCTCGAAGGCTTCGTCGTCCTCGCCCCCGACTTCCTGTCGCCCGCTGGCGGCACCCCCGTCGGCGACGACGACAAGGCGCGGACGATGATCGGCGCGCTCGGCCGCGACGCGACCGTCGCCGACGGGGTGGCGACGATCGACTATCTGCGCAACCTGCCCGGCGGCAACGGCCGCGTCGCGATCGTCGGCTTCTGCTGGGGTGGCGGCATGGCCAACGCCGTCGCCGTCGCCGCCGGCACCAGCCTGCGCGCGGCGGTGGCCTATTACGGCCCGCAGCCCGACGCCGCGGTCGTGCCGGCGATCAAGGCGCGAATCCTGCTCCACTACGCCGGGCTCGACACGCGGATCAACGCCGGCATCCCGGCGTACGAGGCGGCGTTGAAAGCGGCCAAGGTCGACTACCGGATCTACGTCTATCCGGGCGTCAACCACGCCTTCAACAACGACACCTCGGCCGAACGCTACGACAAGGCGGCGAGCGACCTCGCGTGGAGCCGGACGGTGACGACGCTGCGGTCGGCACTGGGGTGAGCTACGAGGCGGCCGGCCTCCAGTCGAGGAAGCGCTTCTTGTTGTCCGCGGTCGGGATCAGGCACATCGACTGCTTGCCGAACCAGCGATAGCGGTTCGAGCCGATGAAGTCGTAGACGCCGTCGCGAATGAAGCGCGGCACGATCGACCCGATCGATAGGACCGGCCAAGCGCCGTCGAGGTCGCGGACGATCTGCATCCAGGCGCTCGACCGCAGATAGACCTTGCCGAAGCGGATCAGGACGAAGGTCGACAGGTCGATGTCCTCAAGTCCGTGCTGCTTGAGGAGGGCGATGCCGGCGGGCTCCTGCATCGGCGCGAACTTGAACTTTGCCGATTTGTCGCGCTGGATGATGAACTTGACCGATTCGTTGCACAGGTTGCAGACGCCGTCGTAGAGGACGATGCGATCGGCTGGCTCGGTCATGCGGTGCTCCCGGCTGGCTGGTCCCGGCCGCCGTCCGGGCCGAGCATATCGATCAGGGCGTGGACCTTGTTGGCGTTGAAGAACGCGAGGTATAGCACGATGCACGTCAGCGAATAGGTCGCCAGCGGCAGCAGCACGTAGAAGCCGACGTGCAGCCCGATGCCGGGGACCGTCAGCCAATTCTGGAAGCGTTCGAACAGCATAAGCGGCAGCACCAGCTCGAGGAGGCAGACCGACACGGCGAGGATGGCAGCGATCGTCCCCATATAGGGGCTCAGCTGGAAGCCGGAACCCCAATAGTAGAACAGGGCGATCTGCTCGAGCCGGGTCCCGTTGAGGAAATTGTCGAACAGGCCCGAACGCCCGGCGATGAACATCTTGTCCCAGAAGGCGAAGAAATAGAGCGCCGCCATCTGGATTCCGAGCAGGCGCAGACCGTAGAGATTGCCTTCCTCGGCCGGCGCGGGCGCGCCACTGCTCGCCGCGCGGCGCAGTGCCAGCCAGCGGTCGACCGAATATGACTTGCCGCACGGCGTGAACGCCGTCAGCACCGTCGCGAACGACAGAAGATAGGTGTGGTGATGGTTCCATATCGCCAAACCCTTGTAGACATACATATAATAGTACATCGACAGTGTCAGCAGGCCGACGAAGAACGCTGCCTGGCGCGCAAAGACGCCGAACAGCATCGCGAACACCGACAGGTAGAAGATCGCTGCCCACAGCAGGCCGTGCGACGGGATGCTGTACGGATAGAACGGGCCGAAGCGGTACAGGACCAGCAGCGCCAGCGCGATGCGGATCAGAGCCGACGATCGCGACGAGCCATAGTAGCGCAGGAACCAATCGTCGAGGCGCTGGCCGAGGGTCATGCCTGCTCTCGATGCGTGCTGCAGACGGGTTCGTTGCCGGTATAGAGAGTGAGCCAGCCTTCTGTAACCGAGGCGATCGTCGCCTCGACCCGCAGCGTTGCCGGATCGGCCACGCGGCCGCATAGCCGCCAGATCACCGATTCGAGTTGCGGCGCGCCGACGATCCGCGTGTCTTCGGCTAGTTGCCGGTCGCGTATCCGCTTTATCTCCGCAACACGCGTTTTGTGGCCAAGGACCGTGAGGTAATCGATCTCGCTCCTGTCTCCCGCGGAAGTCGTCGTGAAGAAGTGCGCGTTGACCAGATTCGTACCGATCGTATGATACATGTCCCACATCAGGAAATATTTGCTGTCGTGGTTGAGGACCTGATTGTAGATCGGGCCACCGAGGATGAACGCCGCGAGCGCGAGATACATCGGGATCGCGAATGGCCGCGGCCGGCGCGTGTCGAGGTAGGTCGGCGGCGTCGGGACGCGCGCCACGCCGAGCCGGAGAAGGCGGTCGAGTGAATAATAGCTGCCGATCGGCAGCGCGGCGGTGGCCGCCGCGAGGATCGCCCCGGCCAGCGACGACCGGCTGTCGAAAGCCAGCCCGTGGACCAGCATCGACGCCGCGAGCGCGAGCATGGCGAGGCGCGTCCTGAAGCCGACGACGACGAGGATCGAGGTACCGGTGAACAGCGTCGAAACGATCAGCCCCCGGACCGAGATGTCCATGTACAGTTTGAAGTCGTTACCGACAGCTGCCCAAATGACGATCAGGACCAGCAGCCGCCCGATCGACGACGCTTGTTCGATCGGCAGCGCATCGCGCCTGATAGAGACTGTGCTCGCCATATGCCCCCGTGCGCACCGCCGAAGAAACTGGCGGATTGGTCCGGCGGAGGCAAGGTCTATTTCCGCCTGTTGCCCGTCCTACCCTCTCCCTCAAGGGGAGCGGGTAGAAGGAGGAAGGAGGTTCGCGCCATTGCGTGCGACGGCGTCGGCGAGCGTGGCGATCTGGCGGCGCTGCTCGGCATCGGCCCGGTTGCCGAGCGTCGCCGTCGCCGCCGACAGATGCGCGCCCGCCCGCGTGAGATCCTGCCGGGCGAGCATGACCCGCGCCTCGGCGAGGTCGAGATTGGCGCTCCACCGCGGATCGCCGACGAGTTGCCCGACCTTCTGCCCGTCGATCGTCGCGAACAGGCGATGCGCTGCCGCCGGCTGGCCGGCGGCGAGCAGACACTCGCCGGCGGCATAGGCCGCCGCGTGGGTCAGCGGATAGGCGGCACCGAAGGCGGCGCGCGAATCGTCCAACGCGGCCAATGTATCCGCCAGCCCGGCCGCACTGTCGCCCGCGCGGCATTCCAGGCCGCCAAGGTCGCTGCGGCCGACGATCGCCTGATGCGACCGCGCGCCCGCCTGCTTCGCCGCGCCGTGCCAGACGCGCGCCGAGTCCGCCGCGGCGTCGCGATACCGGCTCTGCCCGGCAAGCGCGTGGGAGCGGGTCGACAGGAGCGCGAGCGTGAGGCGGTGATCGTCGCCGAAGCGTCGCTCGAACAGCGGCAGCATGGCCGTCGCGGCAGCGATCACCTCGGCGGCATGTCTGCCCTCGAGTTGCAGCGCGGTGAGCAGGTTCTGCCGTGCGACGAGCGTGTCGGGGTGGTCGGCGCCGAACAACGTGGTCGCGCGCGCGACCGCAGGGCCGAGTTCGCGCTTCGCCTCGGCATGGCGTCCGAGCCGCATCAGCGTCAGCGCGTGCGACACGCGCATCTTGATCGCGTCGCGCGCCGGCACGTCGCGATCCGCCGCCGCCAGCGCCGCCGCGCGCCCGAAGCCGGCTTCGGCAGCGACGACGTCGCCCTCGAAATAGCCGATCGTCGCTTCGGCCTGCGCGAGCGCCACGCCGATCAGGCCCCGGTCGGCGCGCGGCTCCAGCAACGGACGCGCGATCGTCAGTTCGCGCTTCGCCCGCTGCAACCCGTCAGCCTGCGCCGAGGCCGCCTCCATCTGGACACGGTAGAGCCGGGCCAGCACCGCGGACGCGTCGCGCGAGGCCCCGGCGCGCGCGAACGCGGCTTGCGCGGCGTCGAACTCGCGGCGGAACTGCCGAACACGACGCGGACGCTGATCTCGTTCGGGCTCGACCGCATCGACGCGCAGAAC
>CAXUEV010000180.1:0-4205 GCA_964250105.1 uncultured Sphingomonadaceae bacterium | reverse complement strand
GCCGAGCGCGCGCTGGCACTGAAGCTGCTGCCCCGCGACACCGCCGACGAGCGCGGGCATCGACGCGCTGTGATGGGGTGCGCGGAACGGGCGCGCGCGGAGCAGCTTGCCGCCGTCGAGCTCGCCCGCCATCGACGCGACCATCGACACTTCGAGCGCCTCCTGCGGCGTCAGGTCGGGGAGGATGCCGGGCAGCGCCGCCGCGAGCAGCGACTTGCCCGACCCCGGCGGCCCCGCCATCAGCAGGTTGTGCCCGCCCGCGGCGGCGATCTCGAGCGCGCGCTTGGCGGTCTCCTGCCCCTTGATCGCGGCGAGGTCGGGGCCGGTGCGGACGATCTCGGCGATGCTGCGGACCGGCGGCGACAGCAGCTGGACGCCCTTCAGATGGTTGATCAGCGTCAGCAGGTCGGGTGCGGCGATGACGTCGACGTCGCCCGCCCACGCCGCCTCGCCGCCCTGCACCCCCGGGCAGATCAGCCCGAGCTCGCGCTCGGCGGCGTGGAGTGCGGCGAGCAGCACGCCGGGCACCGGCGCGATCCGGCCGTCGAGCCCGAGCTCGCCGACGACGACGAAGCCCGCGACCATCTCGGCGTCGAGGAGGCCCATCGCCGCCAGCAGGCCGAGTGCGACGGCGAGGTCGAAGTGCGAGCCTTCCTTCGGCAGGTCGGCGGGCGACAGGTTGACGACGACGCGCTTGCTCGGCAGCGCCAGGCCGATCGCGTCGAGGCTCGCCTGGACGCGCTCGCGGCTCTCGCGCACCGCCTTGTCGGGCAGGCCGACGATGATGAAGTTCGCCGGGCCGCCGCTGACCTGGACCTGGACCTCGACGCCGCGCGCCTCGAGCCCCAGGAACGCGACCGTCCCGACATGTGCAACCATCTGCGCTTCTGCCCCCGCGACGCCGTCACCCTAGCGCCTCGTTGGCGGCGACGCCATGCCGGAGCCTGCGGCGCAGGCGGGGTCTGCCACCTTCGACGTGCCGGCTCAACCGCGTTTGGCGGCGGCGAACGGTTGCCAGCGGAACTGCTTGAGCGCGGCGATCATCGGACGTTCGACGACGTGGTGCGCCACCAGCCCGACGACGACGCTGGTGGCGACGACGATCGCGACGAGGAGTTCCTGGTCGGTTTCGGCGAGCGTACGGTTCTGCAGCGCCTTGTTGTAGCAGATGATGACGAACGGATGGGTCAGGTAGATCGAATAGGACGCATCGCCGAGCGTGACCAGGCCGCGCCCGACCGGGCCGGTCGGGCGGTCGATCGTCAGGCAGGCGGCGGTGAGCAGCATCGCCGGGATGCCCCATGCCACGACCCGCCATAGCCCCGGGAGACCGACCGTCGACGCGTGGCTGATCAGCAGCGGCGCAACCAGCAGCATGACGAAGCCGGCAGCGATCAGCGGCGCGCTCGTCCACCACGCGGCGCGGTACTTCATGAAGGCGAACGCCAGCCCGAGGCCGAGGCAGAACTCGAGCGACAAAGGGTTGCTGAAGAAGTCGGTCAGCCGCGACGCCGGGGCCGCGGCGCAGACGATGATCGTCGTCGCGATGATCGCGGTCGTCCCGAGAACGGCGACACGCTTCGATCGGGCGAGCAGGACAATTGCGAAGACGAGATAGAAGAATATCTCGAAGACCAGCGTCCACGAGATGAACAGGATCGGCTCGCCGCCGGGGAACAGGATCAGCGACGTCAGTATGTCGCGCACCGCGATCTCGCGGTGCTTGAGGATTCCCCACGAACCGAGCGTCAGGAGCGTCAGCGAGCAGAACCAGTAGAACGGATAGATCCGGGAGAAGCGGCGGAACAGAAAACTGCTCGGACTCACCGGCGGCTTGCCCGGCTGGAAGCTGACGTAGAGCATGATGAAGCCGCTCAGGATGAAGAAGATGTCGACCCCCGATGCCATCGATGTCGTCAGCCAGTCGGGCGCGAAGCGGCCGGGGACGGCATCCGATCGCCGCAGCGCGTGGTGGAAGACGACCATGCACGCCGCGACCGCGCGCAGCATCTGGATGCCGTACAGCTCGCGCCGGCTGTCGATCGTCGATGTCATCCGATATGCCCCCTTGGGCACATGATGACACGAACGATGCTGATTCGTTAACGAAAAGTAACCGCAGTAGCGTCATCGACGGCGATCGATCAGGCGGTGTCGGCCACCTCCTGGATCACGGCGCGATATGCGCGACGACATCGCGCATATCGGCCGGGTGGATGTGGTCGGTCGACGCGAACTCGCGGAGCTGGACGACCTGGTCGTTATGCTCCGTGGCGAATTCGTAGGTCTGGATAGCGGCCTTGCCCCGGCGCGGGGCGAGCCAGACGAACCTGGCGTTGGGATAGCGCGCGCGGATCGTCGCGAGGTTGTCGAGCAGCGGTTCGCGGTGTTTGTCGTTGGTCCCCATCGAGACGATGACCCGGCCGTAGGGAAGGTCGGCAGGGGCGCGCGCGACGACGTCGTTCGAGGTGATGCCGTTCTTGACCACCGCCTGACAGTCCGGAAGATAGGGCTTGGCCCGGAGTGCGATCGAATCGCCAAGGAGAAGACAGGCAGCGGCGGCGATCATGGCGTCCCTCCCGACACGGGACGTCGACACCCGCATCGCCTTCACCCTAGCCCCTTGCGGCCGACCGCGCCATGCCGAACGCGTGCTTTCGCCTTGGTTGCGCCATAGCCGCTGCCTATGCGCTGCGCCATGCCGCGCCCGACCTTCCTGACCAGCCTGATCCGCAGCGAGCCGGCGCGGGTCGTGCAGATGGCGCTCGGGCTGGTGCTGATGCTCGGCGCGCCGCTGCTGGCGCTGATCCCGTCGCCGTTCCCGTTCGCGCTGATCGTGTTCGGCGTCGGGCTGGCGCTGCTGCTGCGGAATTCGGGCTGGGCGCGGCGGCGCTACGTCCGCTGGACGCGACGCTATCCGCGTGCCGGCCGCTTCACCGACTTCGGCCTCCAGCGCCGCCGCAGCCGCGACGTGCGCAGCCTGTGGCGGGGCGACGGGCGGCAGAATTGACTTGGAACCCGTCTGCGCCTATGCGCGGCGGCGTGCCGGCCTAGGCAGGGCCGTTCGAGTTACGCCCGAGGAATGAACGATGAAGCGGACCTTTCAACCGAGCCGGCTGGTGCGCGCGCGGCGCCACGGCTTCCGCGCGCGGATGGCGACGCCGGGCGGCCGCAAGGTGCTGGCCAACCGCCGCGCCAAGGGCCGCGCCAAGCTCAGCGCCTAGGCGCGGTCGCAACGATCGCGCTGCGGCGCGACTTCGTCGCCGCCAACGCCGGCCGGCGGGCGCCGACCCCAGGGTTCGTCCTTCTCGTCCGCCGCCGCGACGACGATCTGCCGATGCGCGCCGGCTATACCGTGACGAGGAAGATCGGCAACGCGGTCGTGCGCAACCGGCTCAAGCGGCGGCTGCGCGCGCTGGTGCGGCAGGTGCTGCCGGCGCACGGCATCGCCCATGCCGACCACGTCCTGATCGGCCGCGGCGACGGGCTGACGCGCGGGTTCGCCGTCCTCGCCGCCGACCTCGCCAAAGCGCTGGCCAAATGCGCCGCGGCGCGATGATCGGGCGGCTGGGTCGCGGGCTGCTGATCGCGCCGATCCGGCTGTGGCAGCTGACCTTCTCGGCGGTGCTGCCGCCGACATGCCGCTTCCGCCCGTCGTGCTCGACCTATGCGATCACCGCGATCGGGCGGTTCGGCGCGGTCCGCGGCGGCTGGCTCGGGGCGCGGCGCATTATCCGCTGTCACCCCTGGGGCGGGTCGGGCTATGACCCGGTGCCCGAGAGACTGACGGCCCCATCCGAAGGCGCATCGTGACCGACAAGCGTAACATGATCCTCGCCCTCGTGCTGTCGGCGCTGGTGCTGGTCGGCTGGAGCCTGTTGTCGGAGCGGTTCTTTCCCGCGCCCAAGGCACCGCCGAAGCCGCTCGTCGCGACGCAACCGGCGAACCCGGTGGCGGTCGCGCCCGATGGCACGGTGGTCCCTGCGGTCGGCGGTGCCGGTCGGCTGCGCGACCGCGGCGCGGTGCTCGCCGAAAGCCCGCGCGTCGTCATCGACACGCCCCGCCTCGGCGGCTCGGTCAACCTGCGCGGCGCGCGGATCGACGACCTCGTCCTCAAGACCTATGCCGAGACGATCAAGCCCGGCTCGCCCGCGGTCCGCCTGCTCGCGCCGAGCGGCAGCCCCCAGGCCTATTTCGCCCAGTTC
>CAXUEV010000179.1:0-4213 GCA_964250105.1 uncultured Sphingomonadaceae bacterium | reverse complement strand
GACGAGCACGCGCGGCGGCGTGCCGGCGGCGCGGCTGCTGCGGCCGGGCGACGTCGTGCCGGTGGCGAACGCAGGGGGAGCGTACGCGCTCCGCCAGATCCCGGCGATCTCGGGCGGCATGGTCGTCGAGGACCCGCATACCGGGCGCGTGCTGGCGATGGTCGGCGGCTTCGACGCGCGCGGCTCGTCGTTCAACCGCGCGACGCAGGCGCTGCGCCAGCCGGGATCGACCTTCAAGCCGATCGTCTACGCGACGGCGATGGACAACGGCTTCACCCCCGCCTCGATCGTCGTCGACGCGCCGTACTGCGTCTTCCAGACCCGCCGGCTCGGGCAGAAGTGCTTCAGGAACTTCGGCGGCGGCTATGCCGGGCCGCAGACGCTGCGCTGGGGGCTCGAACAGTCGCGCAACCTGATGACGGTGCGGATCGCCTACAACACCGGCATGGACAAGGTGGTCAAGACCGCGCGCGACCTCGGCATCGGCGACTATCCGCCGGTGCTGGCGATCGCGCTCGGCGCCGGCGACACGACCGTCCTGCGGCTGACCAACGCCTACGCGCAGCTGTTCAACGCCGGGCGCAAGATGTCGCCGTCGCTGATCGACATGGTCCAGGACCGCAACGGCAAGGTCATCTGGCGCCGCGACACGCGGCTGTGCGAAGGCTGCAACAGCCCCGACTTCACCGGCGAGGCGATGCCGCGGCCGGGCGGCGTGCCCAAGCAGGCGATCGACGCGCGCACCGCCTATCAGGCGGTCCACCTGATGGAGGGCGTCGTCACCCGCGGCACCGCCACCCGCCTGCGCGACCTCGCCCGGCCGCTCGCGGGCAAGACCGGCACGACCACCGGCCCGACCAACGTCTGGTTCATCGGCGGCACCCCCGACCTCGTCGCCGGCGTCTACCTCGGCTACGACCGGCCGCGCAGCCTCGGCGGCTATGCCCAGGGCAGCACGGTGGCGTTGCCGGTGTGGCAGGCGTTCGGCAAGGCGGTGCTCAAGGACGCAGCCAAGCTGCCGTTCGCCGTCGCGCCCGGCATCCGCATGGTCAAGATCGACCGGCGCTCGGGCAAGCGCGTGTTCGGCGGCACCGCTGAAGACGACGCGATCAAGGCCGGCATCATCTGGGAGGCGTTCAAGCCCGAAAGCGAACCCCGCCGCACCGGCAGCCTGACCCGCGACGCCGTCGCCGAGAGGGGTCGGGCGGTGGTGCGATCGGACTCCGATTTCCTGCGCAATGCGGGCGGAATCTACTAGACCCGTGCGATCACATCCGAAGGAACCGCAATGCGCGCCGAAGGCCAGGCCCATGTCGACAAGATCCAGCAGGCGCTCGACCTGCTGAGGAGGTTTCTTTGACTGGGATCGTGCGCTCCGCCGCCTCGACGAGCTGAACGCGCGGGTCGAGGACCCGGGCCTGTGGAGCGACCCCAAGGCGGCGCAGGCGGTGATGCAGGAACGCCGCCGCCTCGACGAGGCGATTGCGGCGACGCGGGCGATCGAGAGCGAGCTCGCCGACACCGCCGAGCTGATCGAGATAGCCGAGGCCGAGGGCGACACGGCGATGGCCGACGACGGCGTCGCCGCGCTGCGCGACCTCGCCGAGCGCGCCGACCGCGACAAGGTCGCGGCGCTGCTCGCCGGCGAGGCCGACGGCAACGACAGCTATGTCGAGGTCAATTCGGGCGCCGGCGGCACCGAGAGCCAGGACTGGGCGGGCATGCTCCAGCGGATGTACACGCGCTGGGGCGAGAAGCGCGGCTTCAAGGTCGAGCTGATCGACTTCCACGCCGGCGAGCAGGCGGGGATCAAGTCGGCGACGCTGCTGCTCAAGGGCGCCGGCGCCTATGGCTGGGCCAAGACCGAGAGCGGCGTCCACCGGCTGGTCCGCATCAGCCCGTACGATTCGGCGGCGCGGCGGCACACCAGCTTCGCCAGCGTCTGGGTCTATCCGGTGGTCGACGACGACATCGACATCGTCGTCGAGGACAAGGACCTCAAGATCGACACCTATCGCGCGTCCGGGTCGGGCGGGCAGCACGTCAACACCACCGATTCGGCGGTCAGGATCACGCACATGCCGTCGGGCGTCGTCGTCGCCTGCCAGAACGAGCGGTCGCAGCACAAGAACCGGGCGACGGCGATGAAGATGCTCAAGGCGCGGCTGTACGAGCGCGAGCTGCAGCGGCGCGAGGCGGTCGCGGCCGACGTCGAGGCGGGCAAGACCGACATCGGCTGGGGCCATCAGATCCGCAGCTACGTCCTCCAGCCGTACCAGCTGGTCAAGGACCTGCGCACCGGCGTCACCTCGACCGCCCCCGCCGACGTCCTCGACGGCGCGCTCGACCCGTTCATGGCGGCGGCGCTCAGCCAGCGGGTGACGGGCGAGACGGTCGACGTCGAGGATGCGGATTAACGCGTCCCCGTCACCGCAAC
Source organism: uncultured Sphingomonadaceae bacterium (assembly GCA_964250105.1). Taxonomy (GTDB): domain Bacteria; phylum Pseudomonadota; class Alphaproteobacteria; order Sphingomonadales; family Sphingomonadaceae; genus Polymorphobacter_B. The sequence continues at coordinate 1,776 of CAXUEV010000179.1, read as the reverse complement.
CAGCGGGTCGCCGGTGCGGCCGTCGGCGAGGATGTCGACCGCGATCGCCTCGAACCCGGCGCGTTCGAGGTAGAGCCGGACGAGGGCGGCGTGGCCGGCGGTGTCGAGGGTGCGCCAGATGGCGACGGCCTTGGTCGGAAAGCAGCGGTTCGAGAAGCTGACGGCGACGCGGCCGCCGGGGCGGAGGACGCGGCGGACCTCGGCGAAGACGGCGACGGGGGCCTGGAGATACTGGACGCCGACGCAGCACAGGACGGCGTCGAACGCGGCGTCGTCGAGCGGCAGGACTGGCGTGCGGTTGAGGTCCTGGACGAACCAGTCGGCCAGCCGCGGGTTGGCGGCGAGTTCCTCGGCATTCATGCCGTGGCCGGTGACGGTGTACTGCTCGTCAGGCAGGTGGCTGACCCAGCTCGACATCAGGTCGAGGACGGCGGCGCCCGGGGGCAGGAGTCGGGCGTAGAAGCCGGTCAGCGCCGCCGTCGCCGCCGCGTCGAGGTGCGTGACCAGCCGCGGCGGCGCGTAGAAGTCGCGGTCGTCGCCGGTGTCGACCTTGGCGAAGGCCGCCGCCGGCAACTCGGGAAGCGGGGTCGGCATGCCGCCCGCGTCAGCCGGCGGCCGGCTCGGGTCCGCGGAAGGCGTCGCGCCCGGCGACCGCGGGCAGCTTGACCGCGCGCCCCGACTTCGCCGCGGCGTAGATCGCTTCCATGATAACCTGGTCCTGCAGTCCTTCCTCGCCGGGCGTGCGCGGCACCTTGTTTTCGCGGATGCAGCCGGCGAAATGGTCGAGTTCGAGCGCGAACTGGTCCTTCGCCGGGATCGTCCGTTCGGCGATCTCCTCGCGGCCGTCGACCAGCTGCGCGATCCGGAGCCGCTGGCCCTCGTAGGCGAAGGCGTTGTCCATCTCGAGCCACGCGCGCGAGCCGAGCAGCTTGAGCCGCTGCAGCCGGTGGGTGGCGTAGCTCGTCATGCAGTTGGCGATGACGCCGCTGGGGAAGCGCAAGGTGAAGGCGACGTTCGACTCGACCTCGGTGAAACGCCCGTCGGCCGGGCTCCAGATCGCCGCCAGCACCTCCGACGGCTCCTCGCCGAGGATCGCGCGCGCGGTGTTGAGGCAGTAGAGCCCGACGTCGGGCAGCGCGCCACCGCCGGCGAGGTCGCGCTTCAGCCGCCACTGGGCGGGATCGCCCTGGTTCTGGTTGTTGACCATGTCGAACATCGTCACCTCGCCGAGCCTGCCGCCGCGCGCCAGACGGACCGCTTCGAGCAGGTGCGGCTGGTACTGCATGCGATAGGCGATCATCAGCTTGACGCGGGCGCGGGTGCAGGCGGCGAGCATGTCGCGGCACTCGCCCGCGGTCACCGCCATCGGCTTCTCGCACAGGACATGCTTGCCCGCCGCGGCGGCAGCGAGGACGTCGCGGCGGTGGAGCGCGTTCGGCGTGACGACATAGACCGCGTCGACCGCCTTGTCGTCCCTGATCCGGGCGAAGTCGTCGTAGCTGTAGCAGCTGCCGGCGGGGATGCCGTATTGCGCCGCGACCGCGCGCAGCTTGTCGGGGGTGCCGCTGACCAGCGCCGTCAGCTTCGCCTGCTTCGCCGCGCCGAACGCCGGCAGGATACTCTCCAGCGACAGACGGCCGAGCCCGACGACGGCGAAGCCGACGCGCTCGTCCACCGGCCGCGGGTTCGGCGGGGCCTTGCCCTCGCTCTCGCTCGGCGGGCTGATCGGCGCGAACGCGACCTTGCCGCCGGCGACGGTGCCGGTGTCGACCGGCG
>CAXUEV010000178.1:0-4216 GCA_964250105.1 uncultured Sphingomonadaceae bacterium | reverse complement strand
GACGGCCTTCGACGCGTTCGACGCCAAGGCCGAGGCGCTCGCGGCGCTGGCGGCGGCGGGGGTGCCGGTCGAGCGGCTGGCGGTGCTGCCGCCGGCGGACGGCTGGTATCATCCGGGGCGCTCGGGACGGCTGGCGCTGGGTCCGAAGACGGTGCTGGCGGCGTTCGGCGAACTGCATCCGCAGGTCGCCTCCGCATTCGATCTCAAGGGCGTCGCCGCCGTGTGCGAGGTGTTCCTCGACGCCCTGCCGAAGCTGCGCGCGACGCGGAGCCGGCCGCCGTTCGCGCCGCCGGCGCTGCAGCCGGTGCTGCGCGACTTCGCCTTCGTCGTCGCCGCCGACACCCCGGCCGAGGTCCTGCTCCGCGCGGTCCGCGGTGCCGACAAGGCGCTGATCGCCCGCGTCGACCTGTTCGACCGCTTCGCCGGGTTTGCCGACGGCGCCGTCAGCCTGGCGGTGACGGTGACGCTCCAGCCGGTCGACCGCAGCCTGACCGACGCCGAGATCGACGCCATCTCGGCGCGGATCGTCGCCGCCGCGGCAGCGGCCGGCGCCACGCTCCGCGGCTAGAAGCGCATCGTCGCCGCGAGGCGGAGCTGGCGCGGCTCGATCGGGTGGACGTGATAGTCGTCGATGCCGGCGAGCGGCTCGCCGGGCAGGCGCGAGGTGTAGAAATAGGTGATGTCGTCGTCGCGCGCCTGCAGCAGGTTGAGCACCTCGAGCGCGAGGTCGTAGCGGCCGAAGCGACAGGCGACGCGGGTGTTGACCACCGTCGTCGGCCGCGACCGGCGGCTGTCGTCCTCGGTCACCGCGAAGCTGCCGAAATGGCGGACGCGGACGCTGCCGGTGAAGTCGCCGAGCGTCGCGACGGCGCCCCCGGCGAGGACCGTCTCGATCGCCCCCGGGATCCGGTCCGCGCCCGCCGGCACGTCGCTGAAACGCGCGCGCGAGCGGGTGTACTCGCCGTCGATCGTCAGCCACTTGGCCGGCTGGTAGAACAGCGCGAATTCGGTGCCGCGGCGGCGCGACGGTCCCTGCGGCTCGGTCGTGCCGCCGTCGCCGGTGAACAGCAGCTCCGACGCCAGCCGCAGCCGCCAGTAGGTCGCCGTCAGCGACAGGCCGGGCAGCGGCCGCAGCCGGACGCCGACTTCCTCGCCCTCGCTGCGCACCAGCGGGTCGACCTTCTGCGCCGGATCGCCGGTCGACGGGTCGATCGTGATCGTCGTGCCGCGGGCGTCGTTCGAGTGGTAGCCGCGGCCGTAGTTCAGATAGAGTTCCGCCGCCGCCACCGGCGCCCACGCCAGCGACGCCTTCGGGCTGACGATGCCTGCGGTCTCGCCGCCCGAATTGCGGGCGTCGTCCGACGTCACGGCGAAGTGGAAGACGTCGCCGCGCACGCCGAGCAGCAGGCGCAGCGTCGCGGTCGGGTGGAGCGTCGCCTCGGCGAAGACCGCGCCCGACTGTTCCCCGACCTCGTCCTCGCGCACCGCCGCGGTGACGACGCCGTCCTTGCTGTGGTACAGCCCGACCCGCGGGATGAAGTCGAGGCGCGTCTCGGCGCCGACGCGGACCTCGGCGGGCATGCCGGCGAGGCGGAGCGCGAACGGCTTGTCGACGCGGCCGCCGGCGACGACGCGCCGGTCGCGCTGGACGAACTCGTCGCCGTCGACGGGATCGTCGAGGAAATAGGTGAAGTTCGAGACCAGCGCGAACTCGTAGTAGTGCGCATAGGCGAGGACGTGGAGCGGATCGTCGCCGTCGGCGACCCAGTCGGCGGTACCGCCGAGGCGCAGCGTCCGCCCGCCCACGTCGGGATCGACGAAGCCGAGCCGGTCGATCCGCCCGTCCGCGATCGCACGCAGCGGCACCTGGTCCGACGAGTCGAACCGCGTGTGATACGCCATCGCGCTGGCGCGAAGCGTGCCGCCGCCGAGCGGCCCGGTCCATTTGCCGAAGGCGTTGACGTGCTGCAGGTCCTGCGGCCGCCGGTACGGCCCGTCGTCGTAGCGGTAGTCGACCGCGGCGAGCCCGGTGCCGCCGCCGATCGCGGTCGAACCGCCCGCCAGCACGCGGGCATAGTCGTGCGTCCCGCCCTCGACCGTGACGAACGGCGCCGGGAACGCATCCCACGTCTTGAACATCCCGACGCCGGCGCTGGCGAAGTCGCCGACGTCGGCGCGGTACGGCCCCTTGCGATAGTCGATGAACTCGACCGTCTCGGGGATGATGGGGTTGAGGTCGAGATAGCCCTGGCCGTGGCCGTGCGAGCGGAAGTTGAGCGGCACGCCGTCGAGGAATCCGGCGAAGTCGGTGCCGTGGTCGAGGTTGAAGCCGCGCAGGAAATACTGGTTGGCCTTGCCGCTGCCCGAATGCTGCGTCGCGATCAGCCCGGGCACGACCTCGAGCAGCTCGCCGACGCGCTGGATCGGCCGCGTCTGCAGGTCGGCCTCGCCGACATGCCCCTCCGACGCCGCGGCGGCCTTGCCGATCAGGTTCGCGGCGCGGCCGTAGACGGTGATCAGCGGCGACGGGTCGGGAGCGACGTCGGCGGCACGCGCCACGGTGGGCAGCATGCAGAGCGCGACCAGCCCGTATCGGATCATCGTCGGCGTCCTTATGCACAAAGTCTGCGATCTGCTTACCGTCAGGCCAAGCTACGCAGGCGTTTGCGCCGCGGATGCACCGCTGATAGCGTCGCCGCTGCCGCCACGGAGACAACATGCAGCGCGTCACCGTCTCGCTCGACGAGGAGATCGCCCGGCTGTTCGACGAGGTCGTCGCCGAGCAGGGCTATCACAGCCGCTCCGAAGCCGTCCGCGACCTCGTCCGCCAGTCGGTCGAGGCGCGCCGCCAGGCGGCCGGCACCGCGGTGCCGTGCGTCGCCAGCCTGTCGTACATCTACAATCATCGCACGCGGGCGCTGGCGCAGCGCCTGCTCGACATGCGCCACGCGCACCACGACCTCGTCGTGTCGACGATGCACGTCATCCTCGACCACGCGTCGTCGCTCGAGACGGTGATCCTCAAGGGCCCGACCGGCGCGGTGCGGCGGCTGGCGGACGCGATCCGCGCCGAACGCGGCGTCCGCTTCGGCGCGATCAACCTCGTCAGCGGCGAGGCCAACGACGACCACGACGCCCCCGACGCCCACCACCACCACGGCCTCGACCATATCTCGCCGCACCGCGGATAGCCTCGGTGCGCGACCTCACCCCGCCTGCGCGAGGATGGCGAGGTGAAATGGCGGTTATCCGGCGAGTATCTACCGCGCCGCCCGCGCCAGCAGCCTGAGCGCGGCGCGGGCCTCGTCCTCGCGCAGGCTGGCAAAGCCGATCCGCAGGCCGCGTTCGGCGTCGTCGCACGTGGCGAACGAGCGGGATGTGGCGAAGCTCAGCCCCAGGCCCGGCGCCGCCGCCTCGATCCGGTCGAGGTCGGCGACGCGGGGGAAGCGCAGCCAGAAGGCCAGCCCGCCGTCGGGCGTGTGGCAGTCGACGATGCCGCCGAGTTCGCCCGCGACCGCGGCGGCGAACGCCAGCCGCCGCGCCGCATAGACCTGCGTCGCCTTGCGCGCGTGGCGGCGGAGCTCGCCGCTGTCGATGATCTCGGCCGCCGCCTCCTCGGTCAGCGTGTTGCCCATGCCGTCGATCAGCGCGACGCCGTGCGCCACCGCCTCGATGAACGGCGCCGGCGCGACGAGATAGCCGATCCGCAGCGCCGGCAGCAGCAGCTTCGACAGCGACCCGATATAGATGACGCGCGCCGGCGCATAGCTCGCCATCGGCAGCAGCGGCTGCGATTCGAAGTGGAATTCGTGGTCGTAATCGTCCTCGATGATCGCGAAGTTGAACTGGCGGGCGAGCTCGAGCAGCCGCAGCCGCCGCTCGGGGCGGAGCGCGACCGTCGTCGGGAACTGGTGGTGCGGCGTCAGGAAGATCGCGCGGACGCGGTGCGCGCGGCACAGCCGCTCGACGTCGTCGACGTCGATGCCCTGCGCGTCGAGCCGCGCCGACACCGCCGTCGCGCCGCAGGCGACGAAGGCGGCGACCGCCGGCTCGTACGTCAGCGCCTCGACCACGACCGCGTCGCCGGGCGCGATCAGCGTGCGCGCGGCGAGGAAGATGCCGTTCTGGCTGCCGCGGGTGATGCAGACATTGTCGGCGGTCACCGCCAGCCCGCGCTCGGCGGCGAGCAGGGCCGCGATGTTGCGGCGCAGGTCGG
>CAXUEV010000177.1:0-4262 GCA_964250105.1 uncultured Sphingomonadaceae bacterium | reverse complement strand
GGACGCCAGCGACCGGCTGACGGCGAGCGCGACCGCGTTCGACGCCGCCCTCGCTGCCGCGACCCTGTCGCCCGACCGGCGGACCCGGCTCAACGCGACCCTGCGCAACATCGACCAGTTGCTGCTCACCGAGCGCGGCCTGCCGACGCGGCCCTGGTATCGCAACCTCGTCTACGCCCCGGGCAAGTTCACCGGCTACGGCGCCAAGACGCTGCCGGGCGTGCGCGAGGCGATCGAGGAACGCCGCTTCGCCGACGTCGCGCTCTACGCCGGGCTGACGGCGGGCGCGCTCGACGCCTATGCCGCGCGGCTCGACGCGGCGACCGCGATCGTCGCCGGCAAATGACGCCGCCGACCGACTTCGCCACCTTCATGGCGATCGACGTCCGCGTCGGCACGATCGTCGCCGCCGAACCTTTTCCGCAGGCGCGCAAGCCGGCGTTCAAGCTCGTCATCGACTTCGGCGCCGAGATCGGCACGCGCCGGTCGAGCGCGCAGATCACCGCGCATTACACGCCGGCGACGCTCGTCGGACGGCAGGTCGCGGCGGTGGTCAACTTCCCGCCGCGGCAGATCGGCCCGTTCATGTCGGAGGTGCTGACGCTCGGCTTCCCCGACGCCGCCGGCGAGGTCGTGCTGTTCGCCCCCGACCACGCCGTGCCGAACGGCGCGCGGCTGTTCTGATCACTCTGAACGATATCCTGCGTTTGCCGACCCGCCGGCGGCACCCTATCTGAGCCGGCGAAAGGCTTTTCATGACCAGCTACGACCATGATCTGTTCGTCATCGGCGCCGGATCGGGCGGGGTCCGCGCCGCGCGTATCGCCGCCGGCTACGGCGCGCGCGTCGCCATCGCCGAGGAGCACCGCGTCGGCGGCACCTGCGTCATCCGCGGCTGCGTGCCGAAGAAGCTGCTCGTCTACGGCTCGCACTTCGCCGAGGACCTCGTCGACGCGCGCCGCTTCGGCTGGACGATCGGCGACCGCGGCTTCGACTGGCCGACGCTGCGCGACAACGTCCTTGCCGAGGTCGACCGGCTCAACGGCATCTACCAGACGACGCTGGCCAACAACTCGGTGACGCTGGTCGAGGGCCATGCGCGGCTCGTCGACGCGCACACGCTCGACGTCGCCGGCACCGAAGTCACCGCCGACAAGATATTGATCGCCACCGGCGCACGTCCTCTGGTGCCCGACCTGCCCGGGGCCGACTTCGGCATCACCTCGAACGAGGTGTTCCACCTCGACCGGCTGCCGAAGTCGCTGGTCATCGCCGGCGGCGGCTATATCGCCAACGAGTTCGCCGGCATCTTCCACGAACTCGGCGTCAAGGTGACGCTGGTCAACCGCGGCGACACGATCCTGCGCGGCTACGAGCAGGCGCTGCGCGACCGGCTGCTGCAGATCTCGATCGCCAAGGGCATCCGCTTCGAATTCAACTGCGGGCTCGACCGGATCGAGCAGACCAACACCGGCGTCCGTGTCGTCGTCAAGGACGGCGAGCCGATCGAGGCCGAGATGCTGCTCTGGGCGGTCGGGCGCCGCCCGAACATCGAGCATCTGGGGCTCGATGCCGCCGGCGTGGCGCTCAACGACCGCGGCGCGATCGCGGTCGACGCGTCGAGCCGGACCAACGTCGCCAACATCTGGGCGGTCGGCGACGTCACCGACCGCATCCAGCTGACCCCCGTCGCGATCCGCGAGGGCCAGGCGTTCGCCGACAGCGAGTTCGGCGGCACGCCCTGGACGGTCGACCACGGCTGCGTGCCGAGCGCGGTGTTCTCCAACCCGCCGATGGCCGCGGTCGGCCTGAGCGAGAGCGAGGCGCGCAACGCGTTCGGCTCGGTCAAGGTCTTCACCAGCGACTTCCGCCCGATGCGCAACGTGCTCGCCGGCCGCAACGAGCGGTCGCTCTACAAGCTCGTCGTCGACGCCGCGAGCGACCGCGTCGTCGGCGCGCACATGATCGGCCCCGACGCCCCCGAGATCCTCCAGGCGCTGGCGATCGCGGTCAAGGCGCGCCTGACCAAGGCCCAGTTCGACGACACCGTCGCCCTCCACCCGACGATGGCCGAGGAACTCGTCTTGATGAAATAGGCAAGCTCCCCTTCCCTTCAGGGGAGGTGCCGCCGCCTGTCCTACACCAATATTTTCTGACATGGTCGATCCGATGACCACGCCTACCCTCTCTCCCGGCCGCCGAACCAACCGCACCGGTTCTCCAGCCCCGATTTCCGCCGCGACGTGGCGCCAACTTCGTCAACTTCCGATTTCGCCCGCGAACCAAATCGCTTGCCTCGCGGCGCCGATTCGCCCATGGCGCGCGCGATGACGACGACCCGCAACTGGACCCCCGACAGCTGGCGCGGCCACGAGGCGCGCCAGCTCCCGACGTATCGCGACGGCCCCGCGCTCGCCGCGACCGAGGCCGAGCTGCGCACCTACCCGCCGCTGGTCTTCGCCGGCGAGGCGCGCGACCTGACCGCGCGGCTGGCGGAGGTCGCCGCCGGCGACGCCTTCCTGCTCCAGGGCGGCGACTGCGCCGAGAGCTTCGCCGACTTCCACCCGAACAACATCCGCGACACGTTCCGCGTGCTGCTGCAGATGGCGGTCGTGCTGACGTTCGCGTCGAAGCTGCCGGTGGTCAAGGTCGGGCGGATGGCGGGCCAGTTCGCCAAGCCGCGCTCGGGCGACGTCGAGGAGCAGGGCGGCGTGTCGCTGCCGAGCTACCGCGGCGACAATATCAACGGCATCGACTTCACCGCCGAGGCGCGCGAGCCCGATCCGGCGCGGATGATGCGCGGCTATATGCAGTCGGCGGCGACGCTCAACCTGCTGCGCGCCTTCGCCAGCGGCGGCTATGCCAGCCTGCACCAGGTCCACAAGTGGAACCTCGACTTCGGCGGCCGCTCGCTCTGGTCCGAGCAGTATCGCGAGCTCGCCGACCGCATCGGCGAATCGCTCGACTTCATGGCGGCGTGCGGCATCTCGCCCGAGACCGTGCCGCAGTTGAAGGGCACGAGCTTCTTCACCAGCCACGAGGCGCTGCTGCTCGGCTACGAGACCGCGCTGACGCGGCAGGATTCGCTGACCGGCGACTGGTACGACACGTCGGCGCACATGCTGTGGATCGGCGACCGCACGCGCTTCGCCGGCAGCGCGCACGTCGAGTTCCTCCGCGGCGTCGGCAACCCGATCGGGCTCAAGGTCGGCCCGAGCATCACCGGCGACGACCTGCTGCGGCTGGTCGACACGCTCAATCCGGGCAACGTGCCGGGCCGGCTGACGCTGATCGCGCGCTTCGGCGCCGACCAGGTCGAGGCGGCGCTGCCGCGGCTCGTCCGCGCGGTGCAGAAGGAGGGCCGCAGCGTCGTCTGGTCGTGCGATCCGATGCACGGCAACACCGTCAAGGCCGCCGGCGGCTACAAGACGCGCCCCTTCGACCGCATCCTCAGCGAGGTCCGCAGCTTCTTCGCCGTCCACCGCGCCGAGGGCACGCACGCCGGCGGCATCCATGTCGAGATGACCGGCCAGGACGTCACCGAATGCACCGGCGGCGCGATCGCCATCACCGACGAGGGGCTCGCCGACCGCTACCAGACGCAGTGCGACCCGCGCCTCAACGCCAGCCAGGCGCTCGAACTCGCCTTCCTCCTCGCCGGCTGCCTCAAGGAGGAACGCGCCGAGCGCCCCCACCGCGCCGCCGCTTGACTTCGCCGCCGCGCACCTCCTATTGACGCCGCTCGCCGCGGCCCCTTCGTCTAGCGGTTAGGACGCGGCCCTCTCACGGCTGAAGCACGGGTTCGATTCCCGTAGGGGTCACCACGCCGTCAGCCGGCCGGCACCGTTATGCTTGAGGACCGGCGATGAAGATCATCCTTGTCGCCTCACTCCTTCTATCGTCGGTCGCAGCATCGGCGGCGACCGAGCGTTTTGTCGTCATCGCCGGCGGCAAGCCCGTCGGGCGTCTGGACGCGGTGACGACGGGTACGTGGACCGTCATCGACTTCGACGTCAAGAACAACGGCCGCGGCCCGACGATCGCGGAGACGATCGACCTCGCCGGCGGGCTGCCGGTCGGCTGGACGATCACCGGCGCGACGACCTTCGGCAGCAAGGTCGCCGAGCGCTTCAGCCGCACCGGCGCGACCGCGACCTGGACCGATTCGACCGGCACCGGCAGCAGCGCGGCGCTGGGCCTCTATATCGGTCAGAGCGCGAGTCCCTGGGCGCTCGGCGTCTACGCCCGCGCGCTGATCAAGG
>CAXUEV010000176.1:0-4300 GCA_964250105.1 uncultured Sphingomonadaceae bacterium | reverse complement strand
GCCGCCGGCCGCCTGCCGCCCGGCGCGACGCACGAGATCGTCGGCCACGACGCCACCGGCCTGCCGCTCGTCGTCCGCCGCCGCATGAGCGCCTTCTAGATCAGCTGCCGAAACTATACCTGACGCGCAGGCCGTAGGTGCGCGGTTCACCCAGGACGATGAACTCGCCGCCGATCGCCGTCAGCCCCGACGCGGCGACATAATATTTCTCGCGCGTCACGTTGGTCGCGAACAGCGCGAGATCGACCGGGCTGCCGCCGATCCCCCGCCAGTTGAGGTTGAGGTTGAGCAGGTCGGTCGCCGGGCTGAGGCTGGCATTGTAGGGAAAGATGCCCGCGGCGAAGCCCGCATCGCTCGAATGCGACGAGAACTGCTTGTCGGTGTGGGTGAAGGTCGCGCCGACCGACACCCGGCCGACGGTCTCGTCGAGCGGCAGCGTATAGGTGCCGGTCACCGTCACGCGGTTCTTCGGCGCGAAGGGCAGGATGGTTCCGGCGCGGGCGAATTCCGCCGAGGCGCAATTATACACCCGACTCTCGCAGAACGGCACGCTTCCCCCGGTGACCTTGGCGTCGAGATAGGCATAGCCGAGATCGACCTGCAGCCCGTCGAACGGCACCAGCGACACGTCGGCCTCGATCCCGCGCAGGCGCGACTGGCCGACGTTCTGGATGCCGTTGATGCCGGTCGGCGCGGGGTTGGTGCACCCCGCCGACCCATTGACGCAGGGCGCAATGAAGACCGAGGTCTGCTGGTCCTTGAACTCGTTCCAGAAGCCCGCGACGTTGAACGTTCCCCGGATGGCACCGCCGAGGCTCGCCTTCAGGCCGATCTCATAGTCGTCGACCTTCTCCGGCTGCCAGACCTCGGCGCCGACCGCCGACTCGTTGACTCCGCCCGCGCGGTAGCCGCGCGCATATTTGGCGTAGACGAGGAGATCGTCGTTTGGCTTGTAGTCGAGGTCGACGAGCCAGGTCGGCTTGTCCGACTTGGTCGTGAACGTCCGCAGGCACTGCATGCCGTCGAGCAGGCTGGCATTCGCGTTCGCCGGGGTCGGTGCCCGGGTGCAGCTGAAGCGCACCGGCCCGGTCGGCGACGGCACGACGATAACGGCATTTCCCTTCAGCGTCTCCTGATCCCAGGTATAGCGAAAGCCGCCGGTGACGCCGAGCTTGTCGGTCAGCTTGTATGTCGCCTGCCCGTACAAGCCGTAGCTGCGGTAGCTATAGTTGTTCCGCAACGAGGATATGCTGCCGATGACGCGCGGTCCGCCGAGCGACGCCGGAAGCTGCAGCACCTGCGGGCTACAGGTGAACGTCCGTACGTCGGTGCAGACGGACAGGACTTGCGTCAGCTGCTCCTGCGATCCGAGCGGGTCGCTGATCTCGGCGTAGCCGCCCCCCTGCCACGTCAGGCGGCCGTTGCTCGTGTTGCCTTGGAACTGCAGTTCCTCGGTATAGGTCGACCCGCTGCCCTGCGGGCCCAGTCTGCCGGGATAGGTCAGGACGAACGGGATGGCGATATTGTCGCCCTCGACGTTCAACGCATAGGCTTCCCTTGCCTCGCCGTAGCTGGCGATGTTCTTGATCGTCAGGGTGTCGCTCGCCCGCCAGGTGGTGGTGTTGATGATCTGCCAGATGCGCTGCCGGACAAACGGATCGGGGTGGCTGTTCTGGACGTCGTAATAGCCGTAGCCGGCGGCATCCTCGAACGCCTTCTGGGCGCAGATCGCCGCCCGCGACGGCGCCGTGCCGCCGCCGCCGGTCGTGCCGGGGTTGCAATAGGCAAGCTTGCCTATGCTGCCGTTGGGGCTCGAGCGGCTGTAGGTCGCGACCGTGTAGTTCTCGAGGTTGGGCGTCAGGTCCGCCAGCACGCTGAGCCGCGCCGCCAGATAGTCGATGTCCTGGAAGTCGTCCGGACCGATGCCCGAGCGGTTCTTGACATAGCCGTCGCGCTTGTAGCGGTCGACGCCCAGGCGCACGCGGAAGCCGTCCGCCAGCGGCACGTTCAGGACCGCCTGGCCGCGCCACGCATCGAAATTGCCGTAGGTCGCCTCGGCATAACCTTCGAGCCGGTCGGTCGGCCGGCGCGGCACGAGCAGGATCGCGCCGCCGGTCGTGTTGCGGCCGAACAGCGTGCCCTGCGGCCCCTTGAGCACCTGGACGTTCTGCAGATCGAACAGGCTGCCCGGCCCGGCGCCGTTGCCGCTGGTGATGTTCGACGACAGCCGCGGCGCGACGACGTCGGCGAAATACACGCCGACGGTCGGCACGGTGTTGAGATCCTGCGAGAAGCCGCGGATGGCGAAGCTCGCCTTGTCGGGACCGTAACGGGCGTTGACCGTCAGCGACGGCGTGTACGTCGCCAGGTCGGTGCTGTTGGCGATGTTGCGGTCGTTGAGCTGGCTCTGGTTGAAGACGGTGATCGAGATCGGCACGTCCTGGAGCCGCTCCTCGACGCGGCGGGCGGTGACGACGATGTCGGCCGGATCGGCCGCTTGGGCATCCTGCGCCCATGCCGGCGTCGCGGCGGCTCCGGCCAAGGCCACGGCGGCGCGCGCGATCGTTGACGCAGTACGACTGGTCTTCACTTGCCCCTCCCCAGGAACAATTGTCCGCAACGACGCGGCAGCGTTCATTATTCTTGTTGGATGTGATGGTTAACCGTCGCGAGTGCGCTGTCAAGGCACGCGCGAACGGATTGCTAGAGCACCGCCGCCTGGTCCTTGAGCGCCAGTATCTCGTCGTAGCTGAAGCCGTTCTCGAGCAGGACCGCTTCGGTATGTTCGCCGTGCTCGGGTGCGCGCCAGACACTCGCCGGGCGTTCGTCGAACTGGACGGGATTGGCTGGGAGCTCGAGCGTGGCGCCGTTGCTCATCTCGAGCGACTCAAGATAGTTGTTGGCGATCACCTGCTGGTCGCGGTGGAGTTCGAGCGCCGTCGCGACCGGGGCCCACACGCCCTTCAGCGTCCGCAGCTTGGTCTCCCATTCGGCGAGCGGGCGTGCCCGGAAGATGTCGGCGAGCAGGCGCATGCACGCGCGGCTGTTGGCATGCCGCGCCGCGGCGTCGCGGAAGCGGGGGTCGTCGACCAGGTCGGCGATGTCGAGGTGCGCGCACAGATCGGGCCAGAACACGTCGCTTTGGATCATCATCAACGTGACGAAGCGCCCGTCCGCCGTCGCGTACGTGCCCGTCAGCGGGTTGGGCAGCGCCTCGGGATCGAACGCCGAGAAGGCGCCGTCGCCGTAGAGCTTCGCCGCGGTCACGTCGGGCGCGATCTGCCACATCGCCAAGCCGAGCAACGACACGTCGACGACCGAGCCGATGCCGGTGCGCTGCCGCTTGAGCAGCGCCGCGGCGACCCCGCCGGCGAGCGCCATACCGGCCATCAGGTCGCCGAAGCCGGCGCGCGGGCCGATCGGCCGCGGGCTTCCCGGCGGCGTCAGCGCGTTGGCGATGCCGCCGCGCGCCCAGTAGGTGGCGACGTCGAACCCGCCGCGTTCCGCCTCCGGCCCGTGCGGCCCATAGGCCGAGCCGCGCACATAGACGATGTCCGGCCGCTCGGCGCGGATATGCTCGACGTCGATCCCGAGACGCTGGCGAACCTGCGGCAGATGATTGGTGACGAAGACGTCGGCGCTTTCCAGCAGCCGCGACAGCACCGCGCGTCCCTGCGGCGTCTTGATGTTGACCCCGACCGACCGCTTGCCGCGATTGGGGATTTCCATCAGATAATTGACGCCGTCCTTCGGCGCGAGCAGCGACGAGATCAGCCCGCGCTGCGGGTCGCCGCGTTCGGGGTCCTCGACCTTGATGACGTCGGCACCCCATTCGGCGAGGATCGCGCAGGCGCTCGGCACGAACATCCACGATGCGACCTCGACGACGCGGACCCCTGCGAGAGCGTCGTTCATCCTTCCCCCTTCCTCCGGCTTCGATCGCTCGAACGATCAACCTGTTGTCCGGTTTGATAGCCTAGATCCGGATGAGCGGAAAGGAACTTCAAAGACGTAGATCGGCGGGCGCTCCTAGCGCCGCGCCTTCGACTTGAACACCGCCGGGCGCGGCGGTGCCGGCGCGGGTTTCGACGCCAGCTTGGGCAGCTGCGGCGACGGTGCCGGCTTGACGCTGGCGGCCCCGGCGATCGGCCGGGCCCAGGGCGAGGCCATCCGCATCGGCGAGATCAACAGCTACACCGCCCAGCCGGCCTTCCTGCAGCCCTACCGCAACGCCTGGCTGCTGGCGCAGGAGGAAGTCAACGCCGCCGGCGGCATCAACGGCCGGAAGCTCGAAACCGTC
>CAXUEV010000175.1:0-4303 GCA_964250105.1 uncultured Sphingomonadaceae bacterium | reverse complement strand
CCCGGATCGCCGCCAGCGACTCGCGCAGCGCCGGCCCGTCGGGCGACGCCGCCGGAATCGCCACCGCCTCGGGCAGCCCGCCGTCGGCGAGCAGCTTCTGCACGCCCTTGATCGTATAGCCCTCGGTATAGAGCAGGCGATTGATCGCCTGCAGCAGGGCGACGTCGTCGGGGCGGTAGTAGCGGCGGTTGCCGCCGCGCTTGAGCGGCTGGATCTGCGGGAAGCGCGTCTCCCAGAAGCGCAGGACATGCTGCGGCGCGCCGACCAGCGCCGCCACCTCGCTGATCGTCCGATACGCGCCCGCCGCCTTGTCGACCGCGCCGGGCATCAGTCGGACGCTCCGCCCGTCCAGCCGTTGATCTGCTCGCGCAGCGACTGGCTCGGGCGGAAGGTCAGCACCGTCCGCGGCTCGATCGGCACTTCCTTGCCGGTCTTGGGGTTGCGGCCGATGCGCAGGCCCTTGTTGCGCAGGACGAAGCTGCCGAACGACGACACCTTGACGTTGTGGCCGGCGACGAGCGTCGTGCTGATCTCCTCGAGCACGCGCTCGACGAGCGACGACGCCTCCGTCCGCGACAGGCCGATCTCCTTGTGGACCGCCTCCGACAGGTCGGCGCGGGTGACGCTGCCCCCGTTCGGCACCGGCGCGGCCCGGTGCGCCCGCGGCGCGGCAGCCTCGTTCGTCGCGATCTCGGGCATGTCGTTCGTCTCCCCCAATGCTTTTACCTACCAGCGAACGGCGGCCGCGCCCCAGGTGAAGCCGCCACCCATCGCCTCAAGTAACAATAAATCACCGCGCTTGATTCGTCCATCGCGCACCGCGCGGTCGAGCGCCAGCGGCACCGACGCTGCCGACGTGTTGGCGTGGTCGTCGACCGTCACGACGACGCGCTCGATCGGCAGGCCGAGCTTCTTCGCGGTCGCCTCGAGGATACGCAGGTTCGCCTGGTGCGGCACGATCCACGCGACCTCGGCGACGTCGAGCCCGGCCGCGTCGAGCGTCTCGCCGACCACCGCCGCGAGATTGGTGACGGCGTGGCGGAACACCTCGCGGCCCTTCATCCTGAGCTTGCCGACGGTGCCGGTCGACGACGGGCCGCCGTCGACGTAGAGCAGGTCGTTGTAGCGCCCGTCCGAATGCAGCCGGCTGGCGAGGATGCCGCGGTCGCGCGGGGTTCCCGGCTGCGCCTCGGCGCGCAGCACGACCGCGCCGGCGCCGTCGCCGAACAGGACGCACGTGCCGCGGTCCTCCCAGTCGAGGATGCGGCTGAAGGTTTCGGCGCCGATCACCAGCGCCGTCCGCGCGGCGCCGGTGACGAGCATCGCGTCGGCCACGGCGAGCGCGTAGAGGAACCCCGAACAGACCGCGGCGACGTCGAAGGCGACGCCGTGGCGCAGGCCGAGCTTGTGCTGGACGACGGTGGCGCACGCCGGGAACGTCTGGTCGGCGGTGGCGGTGGCGACGACGATCAGGTCGACCTCGGCGACGTCGAGCCCTGCGGCGGCGAGCGCCTCGCGCGCCGCGGCGACGGCGAGGTCGGACGTCAGCTCGCCGTCGGCGGCGATGTGGCGCTGGCGGATGCCGGTGCGCTCGACGATCCAGTCGTCGGTCGTGTCGACCGTCGCCGCCAGCGCGGCGTTGGTCAGGACGTGCGCCGGCAGGTAGCTGCCGGTGCCGACGACGATCGCGCGGCGGGTCATCGCCTCATGCCGCCGAGACGTCGGGGCCGTCGTTCGCCACCAGCACCGGGCGGTGCGACCGGAAATTCTCCAGGTCGCCGGCGATGCGCCGGGTGATGTCGCCGGCGACGAGGTCGTGGGTGACGCCGATCGCGTGCGCCAGCCCGCGGACGTTGGCGCTGCCGTGGCTCTTGACCACCAGCCCGTTCAACCCGAGGAAGACCGCGCCGTTGTGCGCGTTGGGATCGAGATGCCGGCGCAGCGTCCGCAGCGCGCCGCGCGACAGGAGATAGCCGAGCTGGGTCAGCCACGAGGTGCGGAACGACTGCGCCAGCAGCCCGGCGACGAGGCGGCCGGTGCCCTCGGCGGTCTTCAGCGCGATATTGCCCGAGAAGCCGTCGGTGACGATGACGTCGACGTCGCCCTGGCCGATCTTGTCGCCCTCGACGAAGCCGATGAAGACCATCGGCAGGTCGGCGGCGCGGAGCAGCGCCGCGGCGAGCTTGAGCTCCTCGGTGCCCTTCAGCTCCTCCTCGCCGATGTTGAGCAGCGCCACGCGTGGCCGCTCGAGGCCGAGGACGGTCCGCGCGAAGGCGGCGCCCATCACCGCGAACTGGACGAGATTCTCGGTGTCGCACTCGACGTTGGCGCCGAGGTCGAGGACGACGGTGTCGTTCTTCAGCGTCGGCAGCAGCGCCGCGAGCGCCGGCCGGTCGATCCCGGCCATCGTCCGCAGCGTCAGCTTGGCCATCGCCATCAGCGCGCCGGTGTTGCCCGCCGACAGCACCGCCTGCGCCTCGCCGTCCTTGACCGCCGCGATCGCCATGCCCATCGACGTCGACCGGCCGCGGCGGATGATCTGGCTTGGCTTGTCGGTGCCGAGGACGACCTCGTCGGTATGGACGACGACGGCGTTGGCGGCGACGCGCCGCGCCGACGCCAGCTCGCGGCCGATCTGCGCCTCGGGCCCGTACAGGCGGAAGGCAAGCCGCGGATAGCGTTCCTGCGCCACCTCGGCGGCGGCGATCACCACCGCGGGTCCGCCGTCCCCACCCATGACATCGAGGGCGATGACGGGGCGGTCGGTCATCGGCGCGGGCTCATCGGTGGCGTCGGGTTATCAGGCGGTCGTCGTCGCGATCAGGGCTGCAGGTCGACGACGGCACGATCCTTGTAGAAGCCGCAGGCGTTGCACAGGTTGTGCGGCAGCTTGAGCTCGCCGCAGTTCGGGCATTCCTGCGAGATCACCGGCACCAACGCGTGATGGCTGCGGCGCATGTTGCGCCGCGAGGGCGAGGTCTTGCGTTTGGGAACGGCCATCCGGCACCTGTCTTCGTTGATTCGTGGTCGTCGTTCGTGGTCACAATCGAACGGACGGGCACCGCGGCGCCGCGCGGGCGGCCACCCGAAACCCGGCGTCGGTCGAGGCGGGCACAATAGTGATTTGCCGCCGCGTTGCAAGCCTTGTCGCCCGCCGACAGCAAACGGCCGCCCGTTTCCGGGCGGCCGTCGTCTAAATCTCGATTTGCAGCGAACTACTCGCCGCGGATCGTATCCTTGGCACCGCCGACGGTGTTCTGGACCTTGCCCTCGACCTTGTCGGCCTTGCCTTCGGCTTCGAGCTTGGTGTCGCCGAGCACCTTGCCGGTCGCTTCCTTGATGTCGCCACCGATCTTCTTGGCGGCGCCCTTGATGCGATCTTCGTCCATCGTCTCGCTCCGTGGTTGTTACCTAGGTCCAACGATAGCGATGCCGGTTGGTTGCATCGGTCCTATGCCGCGAGCACGCGGTCGGCGACATAGGCGTTCGACCGGCGTTCGGCGGCGAAGGTCGACATCGCGCCGTGGCCGGGGACGAAGGCGGTGTCGCCGCCGAGCGGCCACAGGCGGGTGACGATCGCCGCGATCAGGTCGGCGTGGTTGCCGCGCGGGAAGTCGGTGCGGCCGATCGAGCCCTGGAACAGGACGTCGCCGACGAGCGCCAGCTTCGACGCCGGATGGTGGAAGACGACATGCCCCGGCGTGTGCCCCGGACAGTGGTGGACCTCGAGCACCAGCGCGCCGACGGTCACCGTGTCGCCCTGCACGAGCCAGCGGTCGGGCGTGAACGCGGCGGCGCCGGGCACGCCGTACTGCGGCCCCGCCACGGCATGCTGGTCGATCCAGAATTTGTCGTCGGCGTGCGGCCCCTCGATCGGCACGCCGAGGTCGGCGGCGAGGATCCCGGTCATGCCGCAATGGTCGATATGGCCGTGCGTCACCAGCAGCTTCTCGATCGTCACCCCGTGCTGCGCCGCGACTGCCTTCAAGCGGTCGAGGTCGCCGCCGGGATCGACGAAGGCGCCGCGCATCGTCGCGGTGCACCACAGCAACGTGCAGTTCTGCTGGAGCGCCGTCACGGGGACGATGACGGCCTTGAGCGGGGGCGTGGCGGAATCGGACATCGTTCCGAGATGGCGCGAAGCTGCGGCGAGTTCAACCGCTACTTCGCGCCCGCGTTGCGCTATTGGCCGGCCATGCCCGACTTCGACCCGACCCGGCCGTTCGTCCTGCTCGACGATGCCGGGCCCGGCGGCACCGCGCGGCTGTTCACCGGCCTGCGCGACACGGTCGTCGCGGCGACC
>CAXUEV010000174.1:0-4307 GCA_964250105.1 uncultured Sphingomonadaceae bacterium | reverse complement strand
GCGCCCCTCCACCACCCTTCGGGCGGTCCCCCTCCCCGTTCCGGGGAGGAGCTTTCGGCGGCGTCCGCCGCTTCGCCCAATCCTCATATCCGCCGGCGACCACGTCGACCTTGCCCGATCCGTCCAGCCCCAGCGTCACCGTCACCGTCCGGTCGAGGAAGTCGCGGTCGTGGCTGACGATCAGCACGGTGCCGGCATAATCGTCGATCACCTCCTGGAGCAGGTCCAACGTCTCGAGGTCGAGGTCGTTGGTCGGCTCGTCGAGGATCAGCAGGTTCGACGTCCGGGCGAACTCGCGCGCGAGCAGCAGGCGCGACTGCTCGCCGCCCGAGAAGGTCTCGATCTTCGCGTCGAGCACGCCGGGGTCGAACAGGAAGTCCTTCAGATAGCCGGCGACATGCTTGCGGACGCCGCCGACGTCGACCCAGTCGCCGCCGTCGGCGATGATCTGGCGCACCGTCTGCCCAGGCACCAGACGCGCGCGCGTCTGGTCGATCAGGATGGCGACGATCGTGCCAGCGCGGCGGACGCGGCCGGCATCGGGCGCGATCTCGCCGGTCAGCAGCTTGAGCAAGGTCGTCTTGCCGGCGCCGTTCGGGCCGATCACGCCGATGCGGTCGCCGCGCTGGACGCGGAGCGACAGGTCGGCGACGACGGTGCGGTCGCCGAACGCCTTGGTCACGTGCTCGGCGTCGATCACGACCTTGGTCCGCGCGTCGTCGGTCGTCGTCGCCAGCTTCGCCACGCCGAGCGGGCCGGTCATCGCCTTGCGCTCGGCGCGCATCTCGTGGAGCTTGCCCAGCCGGCCCATGTTGCGCTTGCGCCGCGCGGTGACGCCGCGTTCGAGCCAGCGCTGCTCGGCGCGCAGGCGCGTGTCGAGCTTGTCGGCGTTCTTCGCCTCCTCGGCATGGACCGCCTCGGTCCACGCCTCGAAGCCACCGAAGCCGACCTCGGCGCGCCGGACCATGCCGCGGTCGAGCCACAGCGACGATTTCGTCAGCCGCGACAGGAACATGCGGTCGTGGCTGATGACGACGAAGGCGCCGCGGAAGCGCTGCAGCCAGGTCTCGAGCCACTCGATCGCGGCGATGTCGAGATGGTTGGTCGGCTCGTCGAGCAGCAGCACCTCGGGGTCCTGCGCCAGCGCGCGGGCGATCGCGGCGCGGCGCTTCTCGCCGCCGCTGGCGGTCGCGCCGGGGCGGTCGAGATCGATGCCGAGCTGGTCGGCGAGCCCCTCGACGACATAGACCTCGGGCGCATCCGCGCCATGCAGCGCGAAGTCGCGCAGCGTCGGGTGCGCCGCCACCGGCGGGTCCTGCTCGAGCAGGACGACGCGCGCGCCGGGGCGGATCGTCCGCCGCCCCTCGTCGGTGTCGAGCCGCCCGGCGAGGATCCGGAGCAGCGTCGTCTTGCCCGCCCCGTTGCGCCCGACCAGCGCCAGCCGGTCGCGCTCGCCGACCGCGAGGTCGAGCCCGCGCAACAGCCACTGCGACCCCTGGTTGAGGCCGATGCTTTCGAGCGCGAGGACGGGTGCCGCCATGGGAAGTGCCAGTTCGTTCGGGGAGAGGCGGGATGTAGGGGGAGCGGGGGACGGGTGCAAATACTTGCCGCAGACGGACCGTCCAGGCGCGGACATGTCGTTAAAGGTGGACCGCGCGTACCATATCTGATACGCACCACCAGCCCGCATTCGTGCGTCGGATGACTTACTGCCGTGTTCAAAATGGTCTTTTATGCGACGGCAGCGGGCAACGAAGTGGTTCGGGATTTCCTCCGCGATCTTCCGACGGACGACAAGAAGCGGGTCGGCGTGGATTTGAAGTCGGTCCAGATCGGTTATCCGATCGGCATGCCGCTCTGCCGCCCCCTCGGCGGCGGCGTGTCGGAAGTGCGAAGTTCGCTCCCGTCGAAGCGCGAGGCGCGACTGTTCTTCGCCTTCGACGGCAGGCGGCAGTGCCTCATCGTGTTGCACGCGTTCATCAAGACGACGCGCGCGACGCCGAAGGCCGATCTCGATCTCGCGAAGAAGCGACGGGCAGAGTTCTCGACAGGAGACGGTGATGATTGAAACGCAGGCAGGTCGTTCGCTGGCGGATCTGACGTCGCTCGACGACTTTCTCGACGAGGCGGGAATTCGCCAGGACGTCACCGATCTTGCGGTCAAGCAGGTCATCGCGATGCAGTTGGCGAAGGCGATGAAGGAGCGGCGGCTGACGCGGACGGCCATGGCCGGGCTGATGGAGACGAGCCGCGCCCAGCTGGCGCGCATCCTCGATCCGCAGGAGTTCAACGTCTCGCTCGACACGCTCAACCGGGCGGCCAAGGCGGTCGGCCGGCAGCTGAAGGTCGAGCTGGCCTGAGCCAGGACGACGGGCCGTATTCACGCCCTATTAAGTGCCTCCGTCCTATGCCAGACCCCGGTCTTCCGGCCAGGGTCGTAGTCATGTTCCGCTCGTTCGTCTTCGCGTCGCTTGCCGCGCTGGCGCTCGCCGCCGCGCCGGCGGGGGCGCAGCGGGAGCAGGACGATGCGTATCGGCTGGCCAAGGAAGGCCAGATCATGCAGCTTGGCGACATTCTCGAGAAGGTGTCGCCGCGCGTCGGCGGGCAGTTCATCGGCAGCGAGTTCGATCCCGAGCGGATCACCTACCGGCTGCGCTACATGGACGGCGGCACCGTCCGCAACGTCGACGTCGATGCCCGCACCGGACGCATCGTGGGGAGGAGCTTCTAGATGCGCATCCTGGTGGTCGAGGACGAGCCGATGCTGGCGCGGCAGCTGCGCACCGCGCTCGAGGGCGCCGGCTATGCGGTCGACGCCGCCGCCGACGGCGAGGACGGGCATTATCTCGGCTCGACCGAGACGTACGACGCGGTGATCCTCGACCTCGGCCTGCCCGAGGTCGACGGGCTGACCGTGCTCGACCGCTGGCGCAAGGAGGGGCGGGCGACCCCGGTGCTGGTGCTGACCGCGCGCGACAGCTGGTCGGACAAGGTCGCCGGATTGGACGCGGGCGCCGACGACTATCTCGCCAAGCCGTTCCAGACCGAGGAGCTGATCGCCCGGCTGCGCGCGCTGATCCGCCGCTCGACCGGCAACGCCTCGTCGGAGCTCGTGTCGGGCGACGTCCGCCTCGACACGCGCTCGGGGCGGGTGACGCTCGCCGGCGAGCCGGTCAAGCTGACCGCGCAGGAGTTCAAGCTGCTGTCGTACCTGATGCACCACAAGGGCAAGATGGTGTCGCGCACCGAGCTGATCGAGCATATCTACGACCAGGACTTCGACCGCGATTCGAACACGATCGAGGTGTTCATCACCCGCATCCGCAAGAAGCTCGGCGCGGACCTGATCGCGACGACGCGCGGGCTCGGCTATAGTCTGGGCGAGAGTGGCTGACCTACCCTCTCCTCCGGGGGAGAGGGTAGGGGTGGGCGCGCGCGGGCTGCTGGCGCGCGGATCGCTGACGCTGCGCATGATGCTGCTGGCGGCGGCGTGGATCGTGCCGCTGCTGCTGCTCGGCGGCTATGCGCTCGACGCGGTGCTGACGGGGGCGATCCGGCGCAACTTCGACGAGCAGCTCGGCTATGCGGCGACCGCGCTGATCGCCACCGCCGAGATCGGCCCCGGCGGCGAGGCGCGGTCGATCCGGCCGCTCAGCGACCAGCGCTTCCTCGAACCCTATTCGGGGCTCTACTGGCAGGTGTCGGCCGGGGGGCAGGACCCGTTCCGCTCGCGCTCGCTGTGGGACCGGGCGCTGACCGTCCGCGCCGCGCGCGACTGTTCGGCCGGCTGCCTCTACGACAGCGACGGGTTCAAGGGCGAGCCGCTGCGGATCGTCCAGCGCGACGCGGTCGTGCCCGGCGCGGCGACGCTGTTCCACTTCCAGGTGGCGCAGTCGACGCGCGACCTCGACGACCAGGTGGCGGCGCTGCGCGAGACCTTGTGGTGGTCGCTGTCGGTGCTCGGGCTCGGGCTGCTGGTGCTCGCCGGGCTGCAGTCGACCTACGGCCTGTGGCCGCTGCGGAAGGTCAGCCGGGCGATCGCGGCGATCCGCTCGGGCAGCGCGTCGCAGGTCGACGACGATTTCCCGCCCGAGATCAGCCCGCTGGTGGCGGAACTCAACGCACTGCTCGGCGACAACGCGGCGCAGGCCGAGGCGGCGCGGCTCCACGCCGGCAACCTCGCGCATGCGCTGAAGACGCCGATGAGCGTGCTGCTCGGCGCCGCGCAGGAGAACGCGCCCGACCTCGCCGCGCTGGTCGCCAGCCAGACCGCGATCATGCAGCGCCACGTCGACCACCAGCTGGCG
>CAXUEV010000173.1:0-4308 GCA_964250105.1 uncultured Sphingomonadaceae bacterium | reverse complement strand
ATCGTCACACACCGTCTGCCGCTGAGCGATTACCAGAAGGGCATCGACATGGTCGGCCAGGGCGTCGAAGGTGTAGTCGAATTCGTCGACGCGCGGCATCTCGGAGCCGCCGAAGCCCGGATAGTCCGGCGCGATGACGTGATAGCGGTCGGCGAGTGCGGGGATCAGGTTGCGGTACATGTGCGAACTCGCAGGCGTCCCGTGCAGCAGGACGATCGCAGGCGCGTCCGTCGGCCCGGCCTCGCGGTAGAAGAGCTGGCGGCCTGCGACCTCGGCGTAGCGGTGGAGCGTCGGCGCGGGCGCGGCGACCGCGGCGGCGACGCCGGCGAGCAGGGCGAGGATCATGGCGGCGCGGGCTCCGAGGAATCGCCTGCGGTTATACCCGTTCTTCCCGTCGCGTCATCCCCGCGCTATTCGCTGGCGGCATGACCCGACTCGGCGACGATATCGCGCTGGCGCACCGCCTCGCCGACGCTGCCGGCGACGCGATCCGGCCGCACTTCCGGGCATTGGCGAACGTCGAGACCAAGGCCGACGCCTCGCCGGTGACCGTCGCCGACCGCGCCGCCGAAGCCGCGATCCGGGCGATCCTCGACAGCGAACGCCCCGGCGACGGCGTCATCGGTGAAGAATACGGCGACGATTCGCGGGGCAGATCAAGGGTCTGGGTGCTCGATCCGATCGACGGCACGCGCGCCTTCGTCGTCGGGCGGCCGCTGTTCGGCACGCTGATCGCGCTGCTCGAGGACGGCGTGCCGGTGCTCGGCGTGATCGACCAGTGCATCGCCCGCGACCGCTGGATCGGCGCCGCCGGCCATCCGACCGAATTGAACGGCGTCGCGGTGCGGACGCGTGCCGTCACGCGACTGGCGAGCGCGCGCGCCGGCACCACCTCGCCCTATCTGTTCGGCGACGCCGGCGACGCCTTCCAGCGGGTGCGGGCGGCGGCGGGGGACGTCATCTTCGGCGGCGACTGCCACAATTACGCGCTGGTGGCGACGGGCTGCCTCGATCTCGTCGTCGAGGCGGGGCTCAAGCTGTACGACTTCGCCGCGCTCGTCCCCGTCGTGACGGGTGCCGGCGGCACGATGTGCGACTGGTCGGGGGCGCCGCTCGCCCAGGGCAGCGACGGCCGCGTGATCGCCGTCGGCGACGCCGCGCTGCTGCCCGAGGTCCTCGCCCTGCTCGCTTGAACCGCTACCGGGCCGCGTCGAGCCCGGTGAAATGGCCGATGAAGGCCCAGTCGGTGGCGGTCTCGGCGATGATCTTGTCGGTCGGCTTGCCCGAGCCGTGGCCGGCGCGCGTCTCGATCCGGATCAGGTGCGGCTTGTCGCCGGCGTCGGCCGCCTGGAGCGCAGCGATATATTTGAAACTGTGGCCGGGGACGACGCGGTCGTCGGTGTCGGCGGTGGCGGCGAGGATCGCCGGATACGCCCGCCCGCCGCGGATATTGTGGTACGGCGAGATCCGGTACAGGTTGCGGAAGTCGGCGGCATTCGCCGGGTCGCCATAGTCGCTGACCCAGAAACGCCCGGCGGTGAACTGGTTGAAGCGCAGCATGTCCATGACGCCGACCTGCGGCAGCGCCGCGGCGAACAGGTCGGGGCGCTGGTTGACCACCGCGCCGACCAGCAGCCCGCCGTTCGACCCGCCGAGGATCGCCAGCTTGTCCTTCGTCGTCGTGCCGTCGGCGATCAGCGCCTCGGCGGCGGCGATGAAGTCGTCGAACACGTTCTGCTTGTTGAGCAGCTTGCCGGCGTCGTGCCACGCCTTGCCGTACTCGCCGCCGCCGCGCAGGTTGGCCAGCGCGAAGACGCCGCCCATCTCCATCCACGCCAGCCGCCCGACCGAGAACACCGGCGTCAGCGAGATGTCGAACCCGCCATAGCCGTAGAGCAGGGTCGGCGCGCCGCCCGTCAGGTCGAGCCCGCGCCGGTGGGCGACGAACATCGGGATCCGCGTGCCGTCCTTCGACTTGTAGAAGATCTGGCTGACGACATACTGGTCGGCGTCGAACGGCGTCTTCGGCGCGCGGAACACGGTCGAGGCGTTCGTCGCCGCGTCGTAGCGGTAGATCGTCGTCGGCACGTTGAAGCTGGTGAAGGCGTAATAGGTCGTCGGGCTCGCGGCGTCGCTCTCGAAGCCCTCCGCCGTGCCGATGCCGGGCAGCGCGACGACGCCCGCCGGCGTGCCGTCGATATTGTAGCGGCGGACGACGCTCTTCGCGTCCTCCATCGTCGTCACGACGAAATGGTCGCCGACCAGCGTCGCGCCGTCGATCGTCGCCGCGCTCTCGGCGACGATCGTGCGCGCGACCGGCGCGGCGGCGGCGAGGTCGACCGCGACGAGGCGCTTGCGCGGCGCGCCGTCGTCGGCGGTCAGGTACAGCGTCGTGCCGCGCGAGCCGACCACCAGCCAGTGACGGTCGGCCATCGGGAAGACGATCCGCGGCTTGGCGCCGGGAACGCTCAGGTCGAGCACCGCCAGCTCCTCGGGATCGCTCTCGCTCGACTGGACGACCAGCCAGCGGCCGTCGTCGGTGACAGTGCCGCCGTGCGTCAGCTTCGGCCGGTCGGGCGTGGCATAGACGAGCGTGTCGGCCGACTGCGACGTGCCGAGGCGGTGGTAGTAGAGCTTCTGGTCGAGGTTGGCCGACTGGAACTTGGCCCCCTCCGCCGGCGCGGCGAAGCGCGAATAGAAGAAGCCCTTGTCGTCGCGGCTCCACGCCAGCCCGGAGAACTTGACCCAGTCGAGCGTGTCGGGAAGCGCCGTGCCGGTGGCGGCGTCGATCACCTTGACCGTCCGCCAGTCGGTGCCGCCGTCCTGCACCGAATAGGCAACGAGCCCGCCGCCGTGGCTCGGCTGCCACTCGCCGAGCGCGGTAGCGCCGTCCTTCGACCAGCCGTTCGGGTCGAGCAGGACCCGCGGCGGCCCGGCGCCGTCGGCGACGTAAAGCACGAACTGGTTCTGCAGCCCGGCGTTGCGCGTGTAGAAGACGCGAGCGCCGCGCTGGCGCGGCACGCCGAACTTCTCGTAGTCGTACAGGACCTTCAGCCGCGCGACGATCGTCGCGGTCGCCGGCAGCGTCGCCAGATAGGCGTCGGTGACGCGGTTCTGCGCCGCCACCCAGTCGGCGACCTTGGGATCGACGCGGACGTCGTTCTCGAGCCAGCGGTACGGATCGGCGACCGTGGTGCCGAAATACGTGTCGCGCTGCGGCACCGTCGGCGTCGCCGGATAGGTCAGCGCGGCGGCGAGCGTGGCGGCGGCGAGCAGCGGGAGTGCGGGCATCGATCGACCTTGTCCGGGGAGCACGACCCTATGCCACAGCGGCACACCCGCGCCAACGGCGCCGGCAATGCGCCAATTGATATCGCATCAGGTTGCTGCTGCGGCATTTCGGCCTGCAGCGAACCGCAGCCGACTTCAGTGCGGCTAGGCTTCTTGGTCGATGAGAAAATGCCGCTGGTCACCGGCCCAGTACCGACGCTTACGTCGCGCCGCACATCGTTCTTGATCATGGCAAAGCCTTTCGCGACGGGCGGCCGCGAGACTTTCTCTCGACCTCGAACCGTCACGGAAAGCGCAGGCGCTCTCTCACTTTTCGAAATAGACGCCATGCTGCCGCTGGTAGCTACCGAGGACCGGCGATCGCATAGCCGAAAGGGCGATTCCCCAGCGCGATCACCCCAACTCGTCGCAATTTTCACGGCTTCTAGTGCGCTTTGGCTGCTTCCCCCATGCTTCCCCAAGGTCGGCAGAATATCGGGGAAGCATGTTTCGACACGGTAAGTATTTTTAGAAGGTGGTGCCGCTTAGGTGACTCGAACACCTGACCCCATCATTACGAATGATGTGCTCTACCGGCTGAGCTAAAGCGGCATGGGCGGCTGCTTAACAGTGGTGGTCCGCAGGTGCAAGTCGCGGCACTTCCGGCCGTTATTCCGGGTTGGGCCGGCGACGGGGACGACAGCGGCGATGCGCCACAACGACCGTTTCGACGAACGCGGCCGGCTCGAGCCGGCGTTTGAGCCGCCGCCGCGGATCGGGCGCATGGTCGAACGCCGGCTTGCCGGGCGCGCGGCCGCCCTGTGGCAAGAATGCCGCGGCGACGCCGCGATGCCCTCGGCGCTTCGCTACGACGCCGACCGCGGCGCGACGCCGCTCGACGATTTCACCGGCAACAGCATCATGCTCGCCATCGACCGCGAGTGTGCCGTCGTCGCGGCGGTCAGCCCGCAGGTCGCTGCCGTCTTCGGGCTCGTCGCCGGGCGGCTCGACGCGGCCGCTGGCGACAGCCTCGCGGCA
>CAXUEV010000172.1:0-4360 GCA_964250105.1 uncultured Sphingomonadaceae bacterium | reverse complement strand
GCGGCGCGCGACATCTCGATCGCCAACCTGCTCGACGGGCTGTTCGCCATCACCCGCTCGTTCGACATGGCGGTGCAGCCGCACCTGCTGCTGCTGCAGAAGACGATGGTCATGGTCGAGGGCGTCGCGCTGACGCTCGATCCCGACGTCAACATGTGGGAGGTCGCCGCGCCCTTCGTCCGCGACTGGATGCGCGGCGAGCTCGGGCCGGCGGCGCGCGCCGCCGACAATCTCGTCCTCGGCCTGCGCGCCTTTGGTCAGCTGCCGCGCGTCTTCCGCCAGCTGATCGCCAAGGTGCCGGTCGAGGGCGCGGCGCCCGCCGCGATCCCGGTCGAGGTCGCCCCCGAGGTCGCCGTCCGCGCCCGGCTCCAGGCCGGCTGGTGGGTAGCGGTGCCGATCCTCGCCGCCGGCATCCTCATCGGCGCCCTGTTCTGAGGTGACTATTCGAGCTTGCGCAGCAGCTCCGCGAATGCCTCGGGCAGCGGCTCGGCGGCGGCATCGTCGAACGCCTGACGCAGGCGCACGCCGATCGCGGTCGCGCGGTCGGCCGGAGGCGGCGGTGGCGGGCGGGCTTCGGGATCGTCCATCGGGAGTCGCGCCGATCCTGCGGTTGAAGATGCGCTGTTGCCACGATCGCCGGCGGGCGGAAACAAAAAATCGCGTCCCCTGTTCGTCGGTCGCGCAACCCGCTATTGCCGCCGCTGTCGCCCGCTGCGTTCCGTCCCCGAGAGGCTCCTTCATGTCGCTTGCTTCCGAGATCGCCCCGCACCTGCCGTATCTCCGCCGTTACGCCCGCGCCCTGACCGGAAGCCAGAGCAACGGCGACGCCTTCGTCCGCGCCGCGCTCGAGGCGATCGTGTCGGCGCCGAGCGACTTCCCGCGCGACGTCGACGCCCGGCTCGGGCTGTACAAGACCTTCCACGCGATCTGGTCGACCGCGCATGTCGACGTCGCCCCCGACATCGGCGAGACGCACGCCTTCGAGCGCGTCGCGCAGGACCGGCTCGCGGCGATTACGCCGCTGTCGCGCCAGGCGCTGCTGCTGACGGCGATGGAAGGATTCACCAACGACGATGCCGCCTATCTGATAGACGGCAGCGCCGCCGACGTCGCCGGCCTTGTCGCCGAGGCGCTCGCCGAGATCGACCGCCAGACGACGACCCGCGTCCTCATCATCGAGGACGAGCCGATCATCGCCATGGACCTCGAATCGATCGTCCGCGACCTCGGCCACGACGTCACCGGCGTCGCCGTCACGCGCAGCGAGGCGGTGGCGCTCGCCAAGTCGGAGAAGCCGGGGCTGGTGCTGGCCGACATCCAGCTCGCCGACGCCAGCTCGGGCATCGACGCGGTCAAGGACATCCTCGCCGAATTCAGCGTGCCGGTGATCTTCATCACCGCCTTCCCCGAGCGGCTGCTGACGGGCGAGCGTCCCGAGCCGACCTTCCTCATCACCAAGCCGTTCCAGCGCGCGACGGTCAAGGCGGCGATCGCGCAGGCGCTGTTCTTCGACTCGACAGCGCCCTTCTCCTCCTGACCAACCGACAGGGATCCGCCCGTGGAAAAGCCGACCAAGCTGACCGAAACCGAAGCCAAGGGCGGATCGAAGACCGCCGCCAACCGCAACGTCATGATCGTCTCGCTCGTGGTCGTCGTGGTTGCATTCGTCGCGTTGCTGCTCATCTATCGGTGACGCCGAAACGACCGGTGCCTGCGTTCGGGAGGAAACCATCATGACCTATGTCGCCGGCAAGGCGCGCAACGCCTCGCGCGCCAAGCCGCCCACCGCGCCGCAGCATCCGGAGGCGGTCCGCGACGTCGGCGCCTATCTCCGCACCGCATTCGCCGACGCCAATACGGCCGAGCTGCCGGCGATCTTCGTCGAGCTGCTGGCCAAGCTCGGCGAGGGCGAGGAGAAAGCCGCCTATGTGCGCCCCGAGGCGCTGTCGGACGGCGACTTCAAGACCCAGCTGGCGCAGGTCATCCCGCACCTGCGCGCCTTCGGCCGCTCGCTGTCGGGCAGCCGCGACCTCGCCGACGACCTCGTCCAGGAGACGCTCCTCAAGGCGTGGGCGGCGCGCGACCGCTTCCAGGCGGGCACCAACATGCGCGCATGGACCTTCATCATCCTCAGGAACCTGTTCCTCAGCCAGATGCGTCGCGCGCGCTTCAAGGGCGAATGGGACGATTTCACCGCCGACCGGCTGCTGGCGATGCCCGCCGGCCAGGACCGCCAGATCGACCTCAGCGACCTCCAGCGCGGCCTGCTCCAGCTGCCGCAGGCACAGCGCGAGGCGCTGATCCTCGTCGGCGCCGGCGGCTTCGCCTATGAGGAGGCGGCGTCGATCTGCAACTGCGCGGTCGGCACGATCAAGAGCCGCGTGGCGCGCGGCCGGGCGGCGCTCGAGATCATCCTCAACGAGGGCCTGCTGCCGTCGCGCCGGCTCGACGAGCCGACCCACGGCGTGTCGCCGCTCAACCAGATCATGGGCCAGGTCGATAGCCTGGCGCGCGGCTAATCCGGCTCGCGGTCCGACTGGTCGGTGGTCGGCGGACAGACCGGCTTGGTCCGCGGGGTGCGCGTCACCGCGGTCGTGGCGAACTCGGCGGCGGCGAGCTGCTGGTCGCGGTCGGCGTCGGCGGTGCCGAACTTGGCGAGCGTCTTGACCGAATACTCGTCGAAACCGAGCTTGCCGTCGCCGTCGACGTCGAGCTTGGCGAACGCCTTGCGCCGCGCGGCGAGATATTCGTCGCGGCTGACGCGGCCGTCGCGGTCCTTGTCGTAGCGGTTGAAGCGGCGTGCCTCGCGGTCGGCGGGCGTGACGTCGGACGCCGGCGCGACCAGCGGCAGGACGTCGGCCGCCGGTGCCGGTGCAGCCGGGCGGATTGCGGCCGCGGGCGGGTCGGCGCGGCTCCACATCGCCTCGGCAAGGATCATCAGCAGCGCGGCGACGCCGCCCGCGATCCATCCCTTCATGCCGCCCCCCGACACCGCCATCACAAGAGGTTAGCGCAAAAACGTTAACGATGCATTACCAAAGTCCGCCGGCGACGGTCCACAACAGCCGCGCCTGCCGCGCAGCGCCGCCGCGGACACCGAGCGGCTTACCGGCAAGCGCGCGGCCGACGTCGCCGGCGGCGAATCGCGCCAGCGCCGCCAGCGGCCGCAGCGGCGCGACCAGCCGCCCGGGGCGCATCGCCGCTGCCCGCGCGGCGTCGACCGGATCGACCGGCGGCGCCTTGATCCCGGGCCAGACCAGCTCGCCGAGCGCCCAGGTCCGGCCGAGCGTGCGCGCCGAGGTCTCCGCCACCCCGAGCGCGGTCGCTGCCGCGCCGAACAGGGTGCCGCCGCGGCGTTCGAGATGGTCGTCGAGCAGCTTGCCCGCGAGCCGCTCCTCGATCAGCAGCGACAGGAACGCGTCCTCGAGCGGTTCGAGCGCACGGCCCCTGACCCCGAGCGGCAGCGCGTATCCGGCGAGCGCGAGCAGCACCGGCTGCGCCGGCGGCGGCGCGGTGTCGAGCTTGGTCAGCGCCTCGCGCCACCACGCCAGCCGGATCTCGCCGAGCATCGCCTCGGTCGTCGTCGCGACCACCTGCGCCAGTTCGAGGTCGAGCGCATGCAGCGCGAACAGCGCCGGGCGCACCGCCGCCGGCGCGTAGAGCGTCGCCAGCCAGCGGTCGCGGTCGCGGTCGCGGACCAGCGTCGCGCAATAATCGGCGGCATCGGCCAACGCCGCCCCCTTCCCGCGCGCTAGCGGGTCAGCCGCTTGTACGTCAGCTTGGTCGGGCGATCGGCGGCGTCGCCCATCCGCGCCAGCTTGTCGGCCTCGTACGCCTCGAAATTGCCCTCGAACCACTCGACATGGCTGTCGCCCTCGAAGGCGAGGATGTGCGTCGCCAGCCGGTCGAGGAAGAAACGGTCGTGGCTGATGACGACGGCGCAGCCGGCGAACGATTCGAGCGCCTCCTCGAGCGCGCGCAGCGTCTCGACGTCGAGGTCGTTGGTCGGCTCGTCGAGCAGCAGGACGTTGCCGCCCTGTACCAGCATCTTCGCCAGGTGGACGCGGTTGCGCTCACCGCCCGACAGCTGGCCGACCTTCTTCTGCTGGTCGGCGCCCTTGAAGTTGAACGCGCCGACATAGGCGCGGGTCAGCACCTCGTTCTTGCCGAAGTAGAATTTCTCGGCACCGCCCGAGACCTCCTCCCAGACATTGTGCTGCGCGCCGAGCGCGTCGCGCGACTGGTCGACATAGCCGAGCTTGACCGTGTCGCCGATGCGGATGCTGCCGTCGTCGGGAGTCTCCTGGCCGGTGATCATGCGGAACAGCGTCGTCTTGCCGGCGCCGTTCGGGCCGATCAC
>CAXUEV010000171.1:0-4376 GCA_964250105.1 uncultured Sphingomonadaceae bacterium | reverse complement strand
ATCGCGCTGGCGGTGAAGTCGGGTGCCGACGTCGTCGTGCTCGACGGCATGCAGGGCGGCACCGCGGCGACGCAGGACGTGTTCATCGAGCATGTCGGCATCCCGATCCTCGCCGCGATCCGCCCGGCGGTGCAGGCGCTCCAAGACCTGGGGATGCACCGCAAGGTCCAGCTGATCGTCTCGGGCGGGATCAGGAACGGCGCCGACGTCGCCAAGGCGCTCGCGCTCGGCGCCGACGCGGTGGCGATCGGCACCGCCGCGCTCGTCGCGCTCGGCGACAACGATCCGGCGTACGAGGCCGACTATGCCGCGCTCGGCACCACCGCCGGCGCCTACGACGACTGGCAGGACGGGCGCGACCCCGCCGGCATCACGACGCAGGACCCGGCGCTCGCCGCGCGGCTCGATCCCGTGGCGGCGGGGCGCAGGCTGGCCAACTATCTGTCGGTGCTGACGCTCGAGGCGCAGACGATCGCGCGCGCCTGCGGCAAGAGCCACCTGCACAATCTCGAACCCGAGGATCTGGTGGCGCTGACGATCGAGGCGGCGGCGATGGCGCGCGTGCCGCTGGCGGGCACGAGCTGGATTCCGGGGACGACGTTCTAGCCGCAGACAGGGGGACGACGATGGCGCTCGACTTGGTGGCGGCCGCAAGCGAGCGGTCGATCCGATATTTCCTGATCTCCTACACCGACCTGTTCGGGGCGCAGCGCGCCAAGCTCGTGCCGGCGGCGGCGATCGGCCCGATGGCGAGGAACGGTGCGGGCTTCGCCGGCTTCGCGACCTGGCTCGACCTGAGCCCGGCCGACCCCGACATGTTCGCCGTGCCCGATCCCGACAGCCTGATCCAGCTGCCGTGGAAGCCCGAGGTCGGCTGGCTCGCGGCCGACCTCCACATGGCGGGCGCCCCCGTGGCGCACGCCCCGCGCAACGTGCTCAAGAGCCTGGTCGCCACAGCGGCCGCGCAGGGCCTCGCGATGAAGACCGGCGTCGAGTGCGAGTTCTTCCTCGTCACCCCCGACGGCAAGGCGATCGGCGACCCCGCCGACACGCAGGACAAACCGTGCTACGACCAGCTCGCGCTGATGCGCCGCTACGACGTCGTCACCGAGATCTGCGACGCGATGCTCGCCCTCGGCTGGGAGCCGTACCAGAACGACCATGAGGATGCGAACGGCCAGTTCGAGATGAACTGGACCTACGCCGACGCGCTCGTCACCGCGGACCGCCACGCGTTCTTCAAATATATGGCGAAGTCGGTCGCCGAGAAGCATGGCCTGCGCGCGACCTTCATGCCCAAGCCGTTCGCCGCGCTGACCGGCAACGGCTGCCACGCGCATGTCTCGCTGTGGCGGGGCGGCACCAACGTCTTCGCCGACGAGGCCGGCGAGCTCGGCCTGTCGGCGCTGGCCTACCGCTTCATCGGCGGGCTGATGCACTCGGCGCCGGCATTGGCGGCGCTGCTCAACCCGACGGTCAACAGCTACAAGCGGCTCAACGCGCCGCGGACCGTCTCCGGCGCGACCTGGTCGCCGAACACGATCAGCTACACCGGCAACAACCGCACCCACATGATCCGCATCCCCGAAGGCGACCGGCTCGAGCTCCGCCTCGCCGACGGCGCGGTCAATCCGTATCTGCTCCAGGCGGGCGTGCTCGCGGCGGGGCTCGACGGGATGGCCAACGCGCGCGATCCGGGCGCGCGGCTGGACATCAACATGTACACCGAGGGGCATCGTGCGCCCGACGTCGGCCGGCTGCCGCTCAACCTGCTCGACGCGCTGCGCGCGCTCGACGCCTCGGACGTGCTCAGGGCGGCGATGCCCGACCTCGTGCCGGCCTATCTCAAGCTCAAGCTGCAGGAGTGGAACAGCTTCACCAGCCACCTGAGCGACTGGGAGCGCACCGCGACGCTCGACTGCTGAGGTCAGGCGGCGGCGGGGATCGCCTGCAGCGTGCGGGCGACGGCGTTGACCACGGCGGCGATACGCGCCGCGGTCTGGATGCGATCGATCGACACTTTCGCCGCGAGCAGCACCTTCTCGTGCGCGTCGATGCACATGCCGCAGCCGTTGACCGCCGACACGGCGAGGCAGATCAGCTCGAAGTCGGCCTTGTCGATGCCGGGCGAGCCGATCACGTTCATCCGCAGCTTGGCGGGACGCGTCGTATATTCCTTGTTCGTCGCCAGGTGGGTGAAGCGGTAGTAGATGTTGTTCATCGCCATGATCGACGCCGCCGCCTTGGCCGCGGTCATCGCCTCGGGCGCGATCAGCGGCGCCGCCTCAGCCTCGGCCGCCGCGATCAGCGGCAGGTGGCCGGTGGCGTGCGCGCAGGCGACGAAGGTCGCGTACTTCTGCTGGTCGGTCAGAACCTGCTCGCTCAGCAGCGACGAGACGTTAAGGCGCAGGTCCTTGGCATAGTCGGGCAGGGTACGCGCGAGTTCGTTAAGCGACATGTTTTCTCTTCTATCTTCCCCTCTCCCCATGAGGGAGAGGGAGGGGCCCACCCGGCGCCTGCCGGGTGGGAGGGAGAGGGGGCAGGGACTTACGCCGCCGGGCGCAGCACCTCTTCGCCTTCCTTCCAGTTGCACGGGCAGAGCTCGTCGGTCTGCAGCGCGTCGAGGATGCGCAGCGTCTCGGCCGGGTTGCGGCCGACGTTGAGGCCGTTGACCGTGATGTGCTGGATGACGTTCTGCGGATCGACGATAAAGGTCGCCCGCAGCGCGACGCCGGCGTCCTTGTCGAGGATGCCGAGGGCGCCGGTCAGCTGGTGCTTGTTGTCGGCGATCCACGGGAAGTCGCACGCCGCCAGCCGCTCGTCGGCCTTGCGCCACGCGAAATGGACGAAGTCGCTGTCGGTCGAGCCGCCGATCAGCACCGCGTCGCGGTCGGCGAAATCGTTCGTCAGCTCGCCGTAGCCGATGATCTCGGTCGGGCAGATGAAGGTGAAGTCCTTGGGCCAGAAGAACAGGATCTTCCACTTGTCGGGAGCATAGCTGCTCAACGTGATCGTCTCGCCGTTCGGCAGCGCGCCGACGCCCTGCTGCACGGAAAGGGTGAATTCGGGAAGCTTGTCGCCGACGCTGAGCATGGTCCGTCTCCTGGATGGTGAATCTCCTTGCCTCCCTGCGGCAAGCCGGTAGCTTTTCCTAATTGATAATAACGGACGAATTGATCGATTGGATCGATGATGTTTCTGCCCACCCTGAAACAGCTCCAGTATCTCGTCGCGCTCCACCAGCACGGCCATTTCGGCCGCGCCGCCGACGCCAGCTTCGTCACCCAGTCGACGCTGTCGGCCGGACTGCGCGAGCTCGAGACCCTGCTCGGCGTCGCGCTCGTCGAGCGCACCCGCCGCGTCGTCCGCTTCACCCCGCTCGGCGAACGCGTCGTCGCCAAGGCCTATACCGTGCTCCAGGACGCGACCGAGCTCGCCGAGATCGCCCGCGCCGCGGCCAAGCCGCTCGGCGGCGAGCTGCGCCTCGGCGTCATCCCGACGATCGCGCCGTTCCTGCTGCCGCGCCTGCTGCCGCGCCTGCGCCTCGCCTTCCCCGAGCTCAAGCTCTACCTGCGCGAGGAGCAGAGCGGCGCCGCGTGCGAGGCGCTGGCGCGCGGGCAGCTCGACGTCGTCCTGCTGGCGCTGCCGTGGGGCTGCGGCGACGTCGTCACGCGGCGGCTGTTCGACGATCCGTTCTACCTCGCCTTCCACCCGGCCGACTATTCCGACCCGCCGACGACGGTGCCGCCCGACGCGATCGACCAGTCGCGGCTGCTGCTGCTCGAGGACGGCCATTGCCTGCGCGATCAGGCGCTGGCCGCGTGCGGCCCGCCCGACCTCCGCGCCGACGCGGCGATCCTCGGCACGTCGCTGCACACGCTGGTGCAGATGGTCGCCAACCGCCTCGGTCTGACGCTGGTCCCGGCGATGGCGATCGAGGCGGGCATCCTCGTCAACACGCCCGTCGTCGCGCGCCCGGTCGAGGGGCGCCACGCCAGCCGCGAGATCGCGCTCGCCTGGCGCGCCAGCTCGTCGCGCGCCGCCGAGTTCGCCATGCTCGGCGATGCCCTGATGGCGGCCGCGCGCGACTGTTGAGCCGGTTCGCGGGATCGTGACGGCGTTATCGGCGCCGCATCGCCAAAAACGCTTCGACCCGGCGACATTCTCCTGTAGTGTCGTCGAGCAGTCATAAGACGATTCGGCAGTCGGGGCTCATGCCCCGGCCGACCATAAAACGTCGATGAACAACGGCTTCAAGGGGGGATCATGACCACAAGGCACAAGACCGCGCTGTTCCTGACGACGGTCGCGCTCGGCGCGACCCTGGGCGCGCCGGCGGCGGCGCTGTCCGCGCAGTTCCGCGTGGACGTCAATCC
>CAXUEV010000170.1:0-4390 GCA_964250105.1 uncultured Sphingomonadaceae bacterium | reverse complement strand
GCTGCCGGTGCTGGCGCAGGCGGTGGTCCCGGTCGTGCTGTTCCGGCTGGCGGCGACGAGCCAGTCGCAGGCGGGGCTGACCAACGCCGACGAGAGCGTCGCCCGCCTCGCCGAAACCGGCGCGCTGTCAGCACGGCTGTGGGAGCTGTTCCAGTACCGGCTGACGACGATCGTCCGCGTTGAGGAGGGGCCGGCGCTGTGGTTCGACGCGCTGACCTTTACCGTCCAGCTCGGCGTCGTCGCGGCGCTGCTGTGGCGCGGCCGGCTGCGGCTGGCTCGGGTCGCGTGGCCGGCGCTCGTCGTCGCCGTGCTGCTCGTCGCGCTGGTGCCGCCGGCGATGTTCGGGGTCGGCTATGTCGCCGACCGGATGCCGCTGTTCATGGCGCTGCTGGTCGTCGGCTCCCTGGTGCCGCGCCTGCGGGGTGACGGCTTCGAGCGCACCTGCATCGGCGTGCTCGCCGCCGTCGTCGCGGTGCGGCTGGTGGTGATCGCCGCCGGCTGGCAGGCCTATGCCCGCGACTATGCCGAGTTCGAGGACGTCGCGGCGCGCCTGCCGCGCGGTGCGCTCGTCGCCGACGCCATCTCGAGCGGCAACCATCACGACGACGCCGCGCGCTGCCAGATGTACCGGCCGCTGCTCGTCAGCCTGCACGGCGCGGTCGCGCCGCTGTTCGCCAACGAGACCCAGCAGCCGCTGCGCCTCGTCGGCCCGCTGCGGCGCGCGCTCGACGACCTGTCGCAGCGCATCGATTGGAAGAACGCCCGCGTCGACAGCTATGCGCAGATCGCGACGGCAGCGGGGCCGGCGGGGTTCGGCTATCTGTTCGTCTGCCACGCCATCCCCGACGCGCGGCCGCTGCCCGCGAGGAGCGAACTCGTCGTGCGGACCGCGCGCTTCACCCTGATCCGCGTGGGTCGCGGCGCGGCCGCCTAGCGCGGCGAGCCGGTCCCGGTCGGTTCGCCGCCGCCATAGGCCGCGGCCGGCTTGCGGTCGGCACCCGTCCAGGCGACGATGCGCTTGCCCACCGCGATGCCGGGAACCTCGACATAATGGTACATCACCGTCGCCAGCGCGAGCGCGACGAGCGACGCCGCCAGCATCGCCGCCACGAGGCTGATCTCGGGATTGGCGGCATAGGCGAAGACCATCAGCACGGGGAAGTGCACGAGGTAGAGGCTGTACGAGATGCGGCCGAGGAACAGGCACGCCGGCCGGCGCAGCAGCGACGACACCGGGCCGCGCATCGCCGCAACGACGATCAGCCCGGCGGTCATCAGCGACCAGTCGAAGTCGTCGTCGAGGATCTTGCCGACGGCGAGCAGCGCCACCGCCAGCGCGATCTGCGTCCGGCCCGACATCTTCAGGCCCTCACGGAAGTGGCGGTAGAAGTCGGCGGCGAAGATGCCGAAGCAGAACGCCGGCAGATAGTTGAGGAAGACGGCGTTGTTCCCCATCCAGCCGCGGCCGCTGATCAGCGGGTGGCGCAGCCCGAGGTGGTTCGCCAGCACCGTGGCGACGACATAGGCCAGCCCGCCGATGACCAGCATCGACACGCGGTTCATTCGGCAGGCGATCGCCAACAGCGGAAAGATGATCGAGAAGCGGACCTCGATGGCGAGGCTCCAGATCACCGGATCGATCCGATTGTCGGCCGAGCGCTGGCTGAGCAGGAGCAGGTTGCGCACGACCATCTCGGCGGTCGGCTCGAATGCCCAGTTGCGGTGGACCCAGCGGCCGAGCCCGGGCTCTGCGGTCGGCTGCTGGGTCAGCAGCAGTGTCGTCGCGATGGCGATGGCGACGATCAGCGCCGGG
The DNA here is from genome assembly GCA_964250105.1 of uncultured Sphingomonadaceae bacterium. GTDB lineage: Bacteria > Pseudomonadota > Alphaproteobacteria > Sphingomonadales > Sphingomonadaceae > Polymorphobacter_B. Next base: position 2,577 of record CAXUEV010000170.1, on the reverse strand, counting down.
TAGATGCGGCAGACGCGGCGGATGATGTACGTGCCGTACGACGTGTTCGGCGTGCGTGCCCACGCCAGATAGAGGACGAACCCGCTCAGCGCGAAGAAGAGGATGACCGCCGGGTGGCCCATCCGCGAGGCGAAGGTTAGGATCATGCGGTACGCGCCGTGCGGGTCGACGCTGTCGCGCAGGATGAAAGCGGCGTGGCCGATCATCACCGCCAGCGCGGCGATGCCGCGCATCCCGTCGAGGGCGTTCAGATGATCGTGGTCCGAACCGCGCATGATCCCCCCGGATCAATCTGAGGCCGCAACGATCGCACGCGGCGACCGCCAAGGCAAGCCGGGGTGGGTAGTTTTACTCGGTTGACACGTCGCCGATCCGCTCGCGCACGAGGTAGAGCGGGCGCGCCTTCACCTCGGCGAAGATGCGCGCGATATACTCGCCCTGGACGCCGAGCCCGACGAGGATCAGCCCGTTGAACAGCAGGATCAGCGACGCCAGCGAGGCATAGCCCGGCACGTCGACGCCGGTGACCAGCGTCCGCACGACGACGAAGCCGAGATAGGCGATGGCGACGACCGCGGCGGTGAAGCCGATATAGGTCCAGATCTTGAGCGGCGCGGTCGAGAACGAGACGATCCCCTCGAGCGCGAGGTTGAACAGCGCCGCCGGCCGGAACTTGGTCTCGCCCGCGGCGCGCGGCGGCCGCGAATAGGGCACCGTCGCCGTGCGGAAGCCGACGCTGGCGAAGATGCCCTTCATGAAGCGTTCGCGCTCGGTGAACGAGCGCAGCGCGCGAACGACGCTCTGGTCGATCAGCCGGTAGTCGCCGACGTTGGGCGGGATGCGGACGCGGCTCATCCGGCCGATGATGCTGTAGAACAGCGCCGCGGTATGGCGCTTGAGCATGCCGTCGCTCGACCGGTCGCTGCGTTGCGCGAGCACGACGTCGAACCCCTCGCGCCACTTCGCGACCATCGCCGCGATCAGCTCGGGCGGGTCCTGCAGGTCGACGTCCATCGGTACCACCGCGCGCCCGGCGGCATGGTCGAGCCCGGCCGACAGCGCTACTTCCTTGCCGTAGTTGCGCGAGAAGTCGACGCCGCGCACTCGCGGCTCGCGGGCGTTCGCGGCGCGGATGATGTCGAGCGTGCGGTCGCGGCTGCCGTCGTTGACGAAGACCACCTCCCAGCGCGGGTCGATCGTCTCGAGCAGCGGCGTCACGGCGCGCAGGAACAGGTCGATCGTCGCTTCCTCGTTGAACACCGGCACGACGATGCTGAGTTCGGGCTGCGCGCTCATGCCCGCGCCCGGAAGACGACCCAGCGGTTGAGCGCGAAGCTCAGCGGCACGACGAGCGCCGTCGCCAGCAGCGACGACACCAGCAGCGGCAATGACCGGCTCAGCACGACGTTCGCCTGGGTGAACAGCGTGCCGCAGATCAGGTTGACGACGATGAAGCCGACAACCTGCACCGCCACCGGGACCGCATGGTCGACCCCGGCGAAGGTCCACAGGCGGCTGAGCACGAACCCCTGGATCATGCCGGCGACATAGCCGAGCGCGCTGGCGAGGGCGACCGAAGTGCCGACGCCGTCGTGCAGCAGCCAGATGACGGCGTAGGTCAGCAGCGTGTTGGCGACGCCGACGATGGCGAAGCGCAGCAGCTGCCGCGCCGCCGGCCGCACCGCGACGTCGGCGAGGCTCACCACCAGCGGTCGGGCCGCGCGACGAAGCCGGCGGCGCGTTCGAGCGCGAAGCCGGCGTTGAGCACCCCCACCTCGTCGAGCGGCCGCCCGATCAGCTGGAGCCCGAGCGGCAGGCCGTCAGGCGTCAGGCCGCTCGGCACCGACATCGCCGGCAGTCCGGCGAGCGACGACGGCACGGTGAAGACGTCGTTGAGGTACATCGCCAGCGGATCGGCGATGTCGCCGGAGGCGAAGGCGGCGCTCGGCGCGGTCGGCGTCAGCAGCACGTCGCACCGTTCCCACGCGGCGGCGAAGTCCTGCGCGATCAGCGTCCGGACCTTCTGTGCCTGGAGGTAATAGGCGTCGTAATAGCCCGCCGACAGGACATAGGTGCCGATCAGGATGCGCCGCTTGACCTCGGCGCCAAAGCCGGCTGCGCGCGTCGCCTCGTACATGTCGGCGAGGCTGCCCCCGGCGGGCGCGACCCGCAGCCCGTAGCGGACCCCGTCGTAGCGCGCGAGGTTCGACGACGCCTCCGCCGGCGCGACGATATAATAGGCCGGCAGCGCGTACTTGGTATGCGGCAGCGACACGGTGACGATCTCGGCGCCGGCGTCCTTGGCCCAGGCGAGGCCGGCGTCCCACGCCGCCGCGACGCCGGCGTCGATCCCGTCGAGCCGGTACTCGGCGGGCACGCCGACGCGCACGCCGCGCAGGTCGCCGGTCAGCGCCGCGGCGAAGTCGGGCACGGCGACGTCCAATGACGTCGCGTCCTTGGCGTCGTAGCCGCTCATGCTCTGCAGCAGGATCGCGCAGTCCTGCACCGTCCGCGCCATCGGCCCGGCCTGGTCGAGCGACGAGGCGAACGCCACCACCCCCCAGCGCGAGCAGCGGC
>CAXUEV010000169.1:0-4407 GCA_964250105.1 uncultured Sphingomonadaceae bacterium | reverse complement strand
CGGATGCCGGGTCCGCACCGCGTCGGTCCAGCCCTGCGCGACCAAGGCGCGGTATCCGGCGCGGCTTTCCGGCTGCATCAGCGCGTCATCCTGCATCGCGCGCACCGAATAGGTGTCGTCGTCGTTCGGGATGACGTTATAGTCCCCTGCCAGCACCGCCGGCGTCTCCCCGGCCAGCGCCGCGTCCTTGGCGGCGAGCACGACCAGCGCGCCGGGCGCGGCGTCGACGATGGCGGCATAGGCGATGATCATAACGGTCCCTTCAATCCTCCCCGCTCGCGGGGAGGGGGACCATGCGCTTGCATGGTGGAGGGGCGTCATGACCGGGCGCGGAGCTCGGTTCCCGGTCGCGACGCCCCTCCACCACGCCAAGAGGCGCGGTCCCCCTCCCCCTTGCGGGGGAGGATCAGGCTTAGCGGTGCTCCGGGCGGGGTGCAAACGATCCTCCCCGGCACGGGGAGGGGGACCATGCGCTTGCATGGTGGAGGGGCGTCATGACCGGGCACGCGGCTTGTCCCCGGTCGCGACGCCCCTCCACCACGCCCAAGAGGGCGCGGTCCCCCTCCCCGCGAGCGGGGAGGATCGGCGGCTTGCGACCTTGTCGACCCGACCGTATGAGGCGGGCCTGCTCCTCCGTCGTCCAAGGCCCTGCTTGCCCCTTCGCCCTGCCCTGCTCGCCGGCCTGGCGGTCGCGCTGCTTGCCCGGCCGGTGACGGCGCAGACCGCTGCGCCGGACCCGGGCGCGGCGGATCTCGTCAAGCCGGGGGACGTCATCGACTTCGCCGCCGATACGATGGCCTATTCGGACGACGACCAGGTCGTCACCGCCAGCGGCAACGTCGTCATCACGCGCGACGGCTACAACCTGACCGCCGACGAGGTCGTCTACAACCGCACCACCGGCCAGGTCGAGGCGCGGGGCCATGTCGTCAGCCGCGATCCGCAGAACAACACCGCCTACGGCGACCGCGTCATCCTGACCGAATCGCTGAAGGACGGCGCGATCGACAATATCCTGCTGGTGCTCGCCGACGGCGGCCGGCTGGCGTCGGTGTCGGGCGTCCGCGTCAACGGCCGCAGCACGCTGACGCGGACGGTCTATTCGCCGTGCGCGGTGGTCGACGGCGCCGGCTGCCCCAAGGCGCCGGTGTGGCAGATCAAGGCGGTCAAGGTGATCCACGATCCGGTCCGCCACCGCATCTACTACCGCCGCGCGCGGGTCGAGATGTTCGGCGTACCGGTCATGTACTTCCCGCAGTTCTCGCACCCCGACGGCAGCAGCGACAAGGCGTGGGGCCTGCTGCTGCCCGACGTCCAGTATCGCCGCGCGCTCGGCTTCGGCGTCGGCGTGCCGTACAACCTGTCGTTCGGCTCCGACCGCGACGTGACGATCAAGCCGTGGCTGTTCACCGGGACCAACCCGGCGCTCGACATCGGCGCGCGGCGGCTGTTCAAGGGCGGCCCGGTGCAGATGCGGGCGTACATGACCTACGCCAACCTCACCGACTATGCCGCCGACGGGGTGACGCCGGTCGACCGCGGCGACCGCTTCCGCGGCTATTTCGAGGCCAACGGCCGCCTGCAGCACTCGACCGAGCTGCGCTCGACCTTCTCGACGCGGCTGACGACCGACGACACATTCGACCGGCGCTACGGTCTCGACTACGACGATTCGCTGCGGTCGACGTACAATCTCGAACGATTCCGCGGCAATTCGTACCTGTCGGTCGCCGGCTGGGCGTTCCAGAGCCTGCGCGCGCCGGTTCCGGGCATCACCGACGGCACGCCGATCGCGCTGCCGCTGGTCGACTATAGCTGGCGGCCGGCAGACAAGCTGCTCGGCGGCCAGCTGACGATCGCGGCGAACAGCCTCGACCTCGTGCGCAGCGACGGCCAGGACGTCCAGCGCGCGCTGGCGTCGGCGACGTGGAACCGGAGCTTCCTGACCGGCTTCGGCCAGCGCGTCACCGCCACCGGGCTGATCCGCGGCGACCTGTACAACACGAGCGACCCCGCGGGCGCGACGCTGCCCGCCTATGCCGGCAAGAAGGGTTTCGCGGCGCGGGCGGTGCCGCTTGTCGCGCTCGACGCCGAATGGCCGTTCGCCGGGCCGCGCTTCGGCGGCGTCCAGACGGTCACGCCGCGCATCCAGTTCGTCGCCGCGCCGGGCGGGCTGAACAAGAACATCCCCAACGAGGATTCGCGCTCGGTCGACCTCGAGGACACGAACCTGTTCTCGCTCAACCGCTTCAGCGGCTACGACCGCGTCGAGGGCGGCAGCCGCGTCACCTACGGCACCGAATACAGCTTCGCCCGGCCGCGCTTCACCCTGTCGACCGAGATCGGCCAGAGCTACCGCTTCGACGGCGGCAGCAACGGCTTTCCCGACGGCACCGGCCTGTCGGGGCATTTCTCCGACATCGTCGGACGGACGACGCTGCAGTACGGCCGGCTGTTCCAGCTGACCCACCGCTTCCGCCTCGACAAGGCGAGCCTCGACATCCGCCGCAACGAGGCCGACATCGCGATCGGCACCGCGAGCACGTACATGACGGTCGGCTACATCAAGCTCAACCGCAACATCGTCATCGAGGACCTGACCGACCTCGAGGAGCTGCGCGTCGGCGCGCGCGTGGCGTTCGCCCGCCACTGGTCGGCGTTCGGCTCGGCGATCGTCGACCTGACGTCGCGCGGCGAGGAGCCGACGACGACGTCGGACGGCTTCTCGCTCGTCCGCCACCGCATCGGCGTCCAGTACGAGGACGAGTGTTTCCGCTTCGGCCTGTCGTGGCGCAAGGACTATACCGCCGACCGCGACTATCGCGCCGGCAGCAGCTATCTGCTGACGATCGCGTTCAAGAACCTCGGCAGGTAAGCGCCGGTTCAGCCGCGCTTTGCCAATTGTCGGCGTCCCGTGTAGAGGGACGCCGGGGATTGGCGCGGCGGGATCGCCGCCAGGAGACACGATGCGCGTGCGGAACAGGCTGGTGCTGCTGCTCGCCGGGGCGTGCGTCGTCGCGACGCCGCTGACGGCGCAGGATGCGGCACCGCCCGACAACGGTCCCGATGCCGGCTTCGTCCTGCCCGACGCGCAGGCGCTCGCCGACTTCAACCCGAACCTGCGCAAGGCGACGGCGATCGTCAACGGCGACGTCATCACCGACACCGACGTCGAGCAGCGGCTCAACCTCGTCGTCGCGGCGAACGGCGGCAAGATCGCCGAGGACGAGAAGCAGCGGCTGCGGCTGCAGGTGCTGCGCAACCTGATCGACGAGAAGCTCCAGGTCCAGGAAGCGGCGACCAACGACATCAAGATCACCGACGCCGACGTCGACGCCGCCTACAACCGCGTCGCGACCAACTTCAAGCGCTCGCCGACCGCCTTCGCCGACTTCCTGCGCGGGTCGGGCTCGTCGCCGGCGTCGATCCGCGCGCAGATCAAGGGCGAGCTGGCATGGAGCCGGCTGCTGCGGCGCAAGGTCGAGCCGCTGGTCAACGTCGGCGACGACGAGGTCAAGAGCGTGATCGACAAGCTCAACGCCGCCAAGGGCAAGGACGAATACCATGTCGGCGAGATCTTCCTGTCGGCGACGCCCGAGACCGAGACGCAGGTGATGACCGACGCCGGGCGCATCGTCGGCCAGATCCGCGGCGGCGCGTCGTTCGTCGCCTATGCCCGGCAGTTCTCCGAAGCCTCGACCGCGGGCATCGGCGGCGATCTCGGCTGGGTCCGCACCGAGCAATTGAACGACGCGGTCGCGCCGACGGTGACCAAGCTCACCGCCGGCGACCCGCAGGCGGGCGTCAGCGACCCGATCCGCGTGCCGGGCGGCGTCGCCATCATGGCGCTGATCGAGAAGCGCCAGGTGCTCGCGGCCAACCCCGACGACGCCGTGCTCAGCCTCAAGCAGCTGTCGCTGCCGCTGAAGCCGGGGATCACCCAGGCCGAGGGCCAGGCGGTGGTCAGGACCTTCCAGGCGAAGACGCAGGACATGGGCGGCTGCGGCCGCGCCGAGGCGGTGGCGAAGGAGCTCGGCGCCGAGGTCGCGAACAACGACGCGATCGCGATCAAGGACCTGCCGCCGGCGCTGCAGAACCTGATGAAGAAGTTGTCGATCGGCCAGGCGACGCCGCCGTTCGGCTCGGCGGCGGACGGCCTGCGCGTGCTCGTGCTGTGCGGCCGCGACGACAATGTCGCCGCCACCGCCGCGCCGTCGTTCGACGCGGTCTACGCGCAGATGAACGAGGAGCGGGTCAACATGCGCGCGCGGCGCTACCTGCGCGACCTGCGCCGCGACGCGATCGTCGACTATCGCTAGCCGGGTGGAGGCGCCGCCCGTCGCGCCGCTGGCGGTCGCGCTCGGCGATCCGGCGGGCATCGGCCCCGAGATCGTCGCCGCCGCCTGG
>CAXUEV010000168.1:0-4442 GCA_964250105.1 uncultured Sphingomonadaceae bacterium | reverse complement strand
GCGGGCACGCGCCGCGAGGTCAACGTCGCCCTCGTCGCCGACCTCGCGCGCGTCGGGGTCGACGGCGCGACGCTGACCGGGACCGGCGCGTGGCGCGCGTCGGCGGTCGCCGACCCGCTGACCAACACCAGCCGCCGCGTGTCGGGCGAACGGCCGTACGAGGGACGCATCGTCTTCGCCCAGGCGCTGCCGGTGGCGACGGCGCGCTGGGGGGTCGACGGCTATGTCAGCGGCCCGACCGAATTGTTCGGCTTCGCCGACAATACCCGGGTCGATCCGGCCGCCGGGGTCGGCGGCTTCGTCGAGTATAATCCCGGCGCGATCCGGCTGACGCTCCGCGCCGACAATCTGATCGGCAGCGCGCGGGTGTCGCAGACCAGCTTCTACACCGGCGTCGGCGAGGTCGACGTCAACCGCTTCGAACGCCGCGTCGACCGCGGCCCGAGCGTCACCCTGTCGCTGACGAGCCGGCTCTAGGCGAGCTGGCCGAGCAGGTGTTCGGCCGACGACACGCGGAAGGCCCCCGGATCCTCGACGTTGAGCTGTGCGACGACGCCGTCGCGGACGAGCATCGAGAAGCGCTGGCCGCGCAGCCCCATGCCGAACTTGCTGCCGTCCATCGTCAGGCCGAGCGCGCCGACGAAGTCGCCGTTGCCGTCGGCGATCATCGTCACCGTGTCGCCGACGCCCGCGCTCTGCCCCCAGGCGGTCATGACGAAGGCGTCGTTGACCGAGACGCAGACGATCTCGTCGACGCCAGCGGCACGTAGCGCGTCGGCGTTGCCGATAAAGCCCGGCAGGTGCTTGGCCGAGCAGGTCGGGGTGAACGCGCCCGGCACCGAGAACAGCGCGACGGTGCGGCCGGCGAACAGCGCGTCGGTCGTCACCGGCTCGGGCCCGGCGTCGGTCGCCTTGATCAGCGTCGCCGCCGGCACATGGTCGCCGAGCTTGATCGTCATGCCGCGCTCTCCGTCGAAGATCGGTGAGCGATAGCGTCGCGCCGGCAGCGCGTCCAGCATCGCATATGGCGTCGCGGTCATGCCGCGTTTATGACGGAACGATGAGCGATCCCCGTTTCCTCGCCGGCCAGTTCCTGCTGTCGATGCCCGGCATCGGCGACCCGCGCTTCGAGCGCGCGGTCATCGCCATGTGCGTCCACGACGACGACGGCGCGCTCGGGCTGATCGTCAACAAGCCGATGGCGATGCTCGGCGTCCGCGAGCTGATGGTGCAGCTCGACATCGATCCCGACCGCACCCCGGCCGATGCCCAGGTGATGTACGGCGGGCCGGTCGAGCCGGGGCGCGGCTTCGTGCTTCACACGCCCGACTATGCCGGCCAGGGGACGATGCCGATCACCTGTCTCGGCGGAGTTCGCTGGGGGCTGACGTCGACGGTCGACGTGCTGCGCGCGATCGCCGAGGGACGCGGCCCGGCGCGCTGGATGGCGTCGCTCGGCTATACCGGGTGGAGCGCCGGGCAGCTCGACCAGGAGCTGACGCGGCACGGCTGGCACAGCCTCGACGGCGGCGACGACATCCTGTTCACCACCGCCAGCGAGCAGCGGTGGCCGCGGGCGTTCGCTTCGCTCGGCATCGACGTCGGCCACCTGTCGGCGACCGCCGGGACGGCTTGACCTAGCGCTTCTTCTTCTTCGGATCGGGCGGCGCCGCCTCGACCTCTGCCGCGGTCTTGGCCGCGTCGACCGCAGCGCAGTTGGTGTTCTTGGCGTCGCCCGGATCGACGAACGCCAGCAGCGCGGCGACCGGCGTGGCGACGACGCCGAGCGCGATGCTGGCACCGGCGCGGGCGAGCAGCTGGCCCGAGATCGGGTTGATCGTCGGCGCGGCGAAATAGCCGCCGACGCCGACCGGCGACTGGCCCGAGAACAGGCTGATCTGCTTCGAATCGCCCTTGAGCGACAGGTCGATCGACTCGTCCTTGAAGTTGAACTGGCCCTTCATCCGATAGACCGCCTTCGACGTGTCGAAGATGATCGGATCGGCGCGCGAGACGCCGTCGGCGACGGTGAAGGCGGCGATGCCGCAGCGGATCTCCGACGGCTTCTTCAGCTTCTTGCCGAGCATCGCCGTCAGGAAATTCTGCAGGTCGAGCTTGGCCAGCTGGATGTTGCGGATCCACAGCGTGCCCTGGCGGACGACGATGGCGATGCGCCCGCTCGACGTGCCGAGCGAGTCGCGAACCGTGTCGCCATAGCCCTTGAGGCGGACGCGGCCGCCGATGCTGGCGCTGGTGCCGTTGTCCTCGACCTTGAACGAGGTCAGCAGCCGGCCGATCGGCACCGCGGTCATGCGGATATCGTATTCGGTGACGACGGGCCGCACGCGGGCATTGAGGTCGATGTCGGCGGTCAGGCGGCCGCCGATGACGTCGAACGCGACCGGCTTCAGCGTCAGGCGGCGGTCGACGAGGCCGAGGCCCATCACGAGATTGCCGATCGGCACGTTGCCGGTACGGATCTCGGTCGCGCGATATTTGACGTCGGCGTCGAACGCCGCGAGCCCGTCGACCGCGAGCGGCGCGTTGGGCAGCACGCGCGGGCGGCCGTTCTCCTGGGTGATCGCGCCGGCACCGCCCTTGGCGTCGAGCTTGTCGGGCGACATGCCGATCCACGGTCCGACGTCGATGATGTCGAGCACCTTGGTCGTCAGGTCGCCGGTGATCTTCGGCCGCACGCCGCCGAGGTCGGCGGTCAGGCGGCCGGCGAGGTCGGAGGCACCGAAGCGCCCGCCGATGTTGGTGAAGCGGTAGACCTTGGCGTTCTTGGTGAAGGTCGCCGCGAGCGCATAGGGACGCGTCGCCGGAGCGGTGCCGCCGGCGAGACGGAACAAGGTCTGCAGGTTGCGGCCGGCGATCCTGAGGCGCAGGTCGGCGCCGTCGATCCGGTTGACGCCGGGAACCATGCCCGACACGTCGATCTTCGTCTCGGCGACATTGGCGTGGAGCTCGAAGTCGACCTTGCCGCCCGCCATCGTCGCGTTGGGCGAGCGCAGCGCGCCGCGGATGGTGAACGGGGCGGCGAGCGCGGTGCCGCCGCCGGCGAAGGTCAATGGCCCGGCGACGTCGCTGCGGCCGGCGCTGCCGACGTTGCCGGCGACATCGCCGAAGGCGATGCGGACGTCGGCCTTGTGCTTGGCGTCGAGGAAGTGGAGCGTGGTGCCGGTGATGCTCGCGCGGTCGATCGGCGGCATCTGGAACGGCTCGTCGCTGGCGAAGGTCCAGGTATTGCGGCCCCGGGCGTCGATCTCGAGCCCGGCGTTGCCGCCGTCGAGGTCGAGGTAGAGGACGTGCTGCTTGCCGAAGATCAGGTCGAACGTGCTGATCTCGGTATCGATCCGCCGCGCGGTGAACAGTTCGCGGTCCTTGGCCCAGGCGGGATTGGCGAGGCTCAGCCCCTCGGCGAAGAATTTGAGGTGGAACGGGTTGAAATAGAGCTGGAAATCGCCGGCGACGGCGACCCGGCGGTCCGCCGTGCGGCTGGCGTATTTCTCGAACGTCGGCTTGAGAAAGCGCCCCTTGGTGACGAACAGGATCGCCCAGGCGAGGACGAGCAGTCCGATCAGCGTGACCAGGACCCCGAGGACCGCGCCGATCGCGCTGTCGAGCGGGCGGCGGAGCGGCGAACCGACCGGCCGCCGCGGGTTCGTCAGAGTATCCATGGCCAGTGAACGGTGCGCCGGCGAAGTCGTTCCGGTTGCGCAAATCGGTGCGGCTGGCTATACGCGCGTCCCTCACGTCTGAATCGCCCGGCTGAATGGGCTGCCGTGGCGAGTCTTGTCGCGTGTCCACAGGAGACGAAATGCCCAAGCTCAAGACCAAGAGCGGTGTCAAGAAGCGATTCAAGATCACCGCGTCCGGCAAGGTCAAGCATGGTGTCGCCGGCAAGCGCCACCGCCTGATGAGCCACAATGCCAAGTATATCCGCCAGAACCGCGGCACCGAGGTGATTTCCGATGCCGACGCACGGACGGTCAAGCTCTGGGCGCCGTACGGCCTGAAGCGCTAGAGGAGCCCGAACATGGCACGTGTCAAGCGCGGGACGACCTCGCACGCCCGTCACAAGCGGGTCCTCGACCAGGCGAAGGGCTATTTCGGCCGCCGCAAGAACACCATCCGCGTCGCGCGGCAGGCGGTCGAGAAGGCCGGGCAGTACGCCTATCGCGACCGCAAGGTGAAGAAGCGCAGCTTCCGCGCGCTGTGGATCCAGCGGATCAACGCCGCCGTCCGTGAAGTCGGGCTGACCTACGGCGCCTTCATGCACGGGCTCAAGCTGGCGAATGTCGAGCTCGACCGGAAGGTCCTGGCCGACATCGCGATGCACGAACCCGATGCGTTCCGCGCCATCGTCGCGCAGGCGCAGGCCGCGCTCGACGCCAAGCCCGCGGTCGCCGCCGCCGCCTGACCCGGCCGCAGCGACGTCG
>CAXUEV010000167.1:0-4448 GCA_964250105.1 uncultured Sphingomonadaceae bacterium | reverse complement strand
GCGGCGGCGGCGATCCGCGCCGACGGGGGCGATGCGGTCGCGTGTGCGCTCGACGTCACCGACCTCGACGCGGTCGCCGCGACGATCGCCGCCGACGGGCCGTTCGACATTCTCGTCAACAATGCCGGGACCAACCGGCCGAAGCCGATGACCGACGTCACCGCGGCCGATTACGACGCCGTCGTCGACCTCAACCTCAGAAGCGCGTTCTTCGTCGCCCAGGCGGTCGCGCGCGGGCTGATCGTCGCCGGGCGGCCCGGCTCGCTGATCCATGTCGGGTCGCAGATGGGGCATGTCGGCGGCGCCGACCGGTCGCTCTACTGCGCCTCGAAATGGGCGATCGAGGGGATGAGCAAGGCGTTCGCGCTCGACCTCGCGCGCTTCGGCATCCGCTCGAACACCGTCGCGCCGACCTTCATCGCGACGCCGCTGACCGAGCCGTATTTCGCCGACGCCGCGTTCAAGGCGAGCGTCCTCGCCAAGATCAAGCTCGGGCGGCTCGGCACGGTCGAGGACCTGATGGGGGCGGTGGTGTTCCTCGCCTCGTCCGCCGCGGCGTTGATGACCGGCACGTCGCTCGTCGTCGACGGCGGCTGGACCGCGGAGTGAGCCCGATGACTTTCAAGCAGCGGCTGGCGGACGGCGAGCTGGTCGTCGGCACCTTCGTCAAGACGCCGTCGCCGATCGTCGTCGAGGTGCTGGCGCTGACCGGCCTCGACTGCCTGTGCCTCGACGCCGAACATGCCCCGTTCGACCGCGCCGCGATCGACCTGTGCGTGCCGGCGGTGCGGGCGGCGAACAAGCCGTCCTCGTGCCCGTCGCGACGGGCACGAGCGAACATATCCTCAACGCGCTCGACTGCGGTGCCACCGGGGTCGTCGTACCGCATATCCGCTCGGCCGCCGAGGCGCGCGCGGCGGTCCGCGCCAGCCATTATGGGCACGGCGGGCGCGGCTATGCCGGATCGTCGCGCGCGGCGCGCTACACGCTGGCGACGATGGCCGAGCACCGCGCCGCCAGCGCCGACACCGTCGTCGTCCTCCAGATCGAGGACCCCGAGGCGATCGACGACATCGACGCGATCGCGCAGGTGCCGGGCGTCGACGCGCTGTTCGTCGGGCGCGTCGACCTGACCGTCGCCTACGGTGCCGACAGCCAGGACGACCGCCAAGTCGTCGCCGCGGTCGAAGCGGTGTGTGCCGCCGGCCGGCGGCACGGGCGGCCGGTCGGCATGTTCCTCGCGCGCGTCGGCGACGTCGCGGCGTGGCGGGAGAAGGGCGCGAGCCTGTTCCTGCTCGGCTCCGACCACGGCTTCATCCTCGCCGGCGCGGCCGCGCTGCTCGCGCAGGCGAAGGCACCGGCGTAGGGTCGCGGCATCGCTTCGATCCCGGCTTATTCGATCCCGGCTTACTGAAACAGCCCCTACGGCTCCAGCCGCGCCGATCGCCCGGCGACGAACTGGCCGGTGAACAGGCGGCGCTCGGCGGGGAGCGTGAGATCCTCGATCCGCTCAACCAGCATCGTCACCGCCGCCTCGGTCATCCGCCGGACCGGCTGGCGGACCGAGGTGACGCGGTAGCTCGACCAGCTTGCCGGGCCGGAGCCGTCGAACCCGACGATCGACAGGTCTTCGGGGACCCGCAGGCCGAAGGCGTCGCGGCTGCGGTCGATCGCGCCGATCGCCATCAGGTCGCTGACGCAGATCACCGCGTCGTAGCGGTCGCGCAGCGTCATCAGCCGGCTCAGGCCGTTGCCGCCGCTGTCGTAGCTGAAGTCGCCGCGGACTTCGGGAACGTCGGTGATGCCGCTCTCGGCCAGGCGGGCGTGCGCCGCCTCGCGGCGTTCCTCGCCGACATACGAATCCTCGGGCCCGGCGATGATGCCGAAGCGGCGGTGACCGGCGGCGAGCAGCCGGTCGACGACGTCGCGCTCCCCCGCGGCCGAATCGCAGCAGACCGACGCCGCCGGCACCGACTTCGACCGCCGATTATAAAGCACCAGCGGCACCTGCTGCTCGGCGAACAGCCGGATCTGCGCGTCCGACAGGCGGGCGGCGCAGATGACACCGTCGACGCTGTGGCGGAAGACCTGGTCGATCACCTCGTCGGCGTCGCTTTCGGCGTGAAGCGAGAACAGCAGGACGCGGAGGTCGCGGGCGACCAGGCGCAGCGTCAGCTCGGCGAGGACCTCGGGATAATGCAGCGCGGTCAGGCGCGAGATCAGCACGGCGATGAGGTTGGTCCGCCCCGAGATCAGGCCCTGCGCCAGCGCGTTCGGCCGGTAGCCGAGCTCGGCGGCGATCTTGAGGATGCGTTCGCGGGTCGCCGGCGCGACGCTCTCGCCGACCGAGAAGCAGCGCGACACCGCCGACTGCGACACGCCGGCGAGGCGGGCGACATCGTACGAGGTCGATCGCCGGCCGGCCGGGCGTTTGGCCGGGGCCACGGCGGCGCCGCGCTCGCCGCTCTTGGGCCTGCCCGCCTTGCGTTCCACCATCTTCGCGTCCTTGCCTTGCGACCCGCCCTTGCTTGCTTAACAGGCTTTCGGCCGGGCTGACCATGGTCTCGGGCGATCCCGCATGATGCGCTTGATTGCGGATGCAACGTCAGGCAAATATTCGCGCGGCTACGCGACCGGCCGCAGAGGAAAGATCAGGCGATGCCGACGGCACCCGAAGGATTCGAAAGCCGGACGCGCTACGTCAAGGCGCCGGGTCGCGATTCGGTCGGCGATGCCGGCAACGTCGTCGACCTCGTCGGCGAGATCCTGCACGCCGTCCGCCAGCGCGGCGACGCCGCCGTCCGCGACTATGCCGCGCGCTTCGACCAGAGCGCGCTCGACCGCTTCGAGGTGACGCCGGCCGAGCGGCGGGCGGCGCTGAGCGGCCTCGAGCGCCAGACGCAGGCCGACACCGAATTCGCCATCGCCAACGTCCGCCGCTTCGCCGAGGCGCAGCTGGCGACGATCCTGCCGCTCGAGGTCGAGCCGTCGCCCGGCCTCCATCTCGGCCACCGCATCATTCCGATCGAGCGCGTCGGCGCCTATGTGCCCGGCGGCCGCTTCCCGCTGCTGTCGGCGCCGATCATGACGATCGTGCCGGGCAAGGTCGCCGGCTGCGACGAGGTCGTCGCCTGCCTGCCGCCGAATGCGCACCCGGCGATGATCGCCGGCTGCCACCTGTCGGGGGCCGACCGCATCTTCCGCATCGGCGGCGCACAGGCGATCGCGGCGATGGCGTACGGCACCGAGACCGTGCCGCGCGTCGACAAGATCGTCGGTCCGGGCAACGCCTTCGTCAACGAGGCGAAGCGGCAGGTGTTCGGCCCGGTCGGCATCGACCAGCTCGCCGGTCCGTCGGAGATCTTCGTCCTCGCCGATGCCAGCGGCGACCCCGAGATCATCGCCACCGACCTGCTCGGCCAGGCCGAGCACGACGTCCGCACCCGCGTCGGCCTGATCACCACCGACCGCGCGCTCGCCGAAGCCACCGTCCGCGACATCGCCCGGCAGCTCGAGACGCTGGCCACCGCCAACGTCGCCGCCGCCAGCTGGGCCGACTACGGTGAGGTCGTGCTGTGCGACGACGAGGCGGCGATGATCGCCTATTCGGACCATGTCGCCGCCGAGCACCTCCAGGTCCACACCGCCGACCCGATGGCGCTATCGCACCGGCTGCGCAACTATGGCTCGCTGTTCATCGGCGTCGACGCCAGCGTCGTCTATTCGGACAAGTGCATCGGCACCAACCACACGCTGCCGACGATGGGGGCCGGCCGCTATACCGGCGGGCTGTGGGTCGGATCGTACGTCAAGATCACCACCTTCCAGTGGCTCGACGCGCGCGGCGTCGCCGCGGTCGCCCCGCCCGCCATCCGCCAGAGCCGGAGCGAGGGGCTCGAAGGGCACCAGAAGGCGGCGGCGATCCGCCTCGACCGGCAGACGCAGCCGGCCTGATCGGGCCGCGGCGGTGAGCGACGGGTTCTCGGCGACGGCGCTGCTGGCCGAGTGCCTCGACCGCATCGCTGCCGACGACGGCCGCCTCGGCGCGATCATCCGGCTCAATCCGCGGGGGGTCGACGAGGCCAAGTCCCTCGACCGCTTGCCGGCGGCCGAACGCGGCCCGCTCCAAGGCGTCGTGCTGGCGGTCAAGGACAATATCGACGTCGCCGGCCTGCCGACGACCTCGGGCTGCCGCGCGCTGGCCGCGGCGCTGCCGCTCCGCGATGCCGAGCAGGTCCGCCGGTTGCGCGCCGCCGGCGCGGTCGTCGTCGCCAAGACCAACCTGTCGGAGTTCAGCTTCGAGATCCGCTCGCGCAGCTCGGTCGCCGGCGACGTCCGCAACCCGTTCGACCGCGACGTCACCGCCGGCGGGTCGAGCGGGGGCACCGCAGCGGCGATCGCCGCCGGTTTCGCCGCCGCCGGACTGGGCACCGACACCGGCGGCTCGG
>CAXUEV010000166.1:0-4497 GCA_964250105.1 uncultured Sphingomonadaceae bacterium | reverse complement strand
CGCCGAGCGACAGCGCCGCCTCCTCGTCGTCGCGGCCCTGCTCCTGCATCAGCGGGATCAGCTCGCGCGCGACGAACGGGAAGGTGACGAAGACCGTCGCCAGGACGATGCCGGGGACGGCGAAGACGATCTGCACGTCGCGCTCGCGCAGCCATTCGCCCATCCAGCCCTGGAGCCCGAACAGCAGGACGTAGATCAGCCCGCTGACCACCGGCGACACCGAGAACGGGAGGTCGATCAGCGTGATCAGGATGCTCTTGAAGCGGAAGTCGAACTTGGCGATCGCCCACGACGCCGCCAGCCCGAAGACGACGTTGAGCGGCACCGCGATCGCCGCCACCAGCAGCGTCAGCCGCACCGCGGCGAGCGCGTCGGGCTCGTCGACCGCGGCCCGATACGCCTCGACCCCCTTGGCCAGCGCCTCGTAGAACACCACCGCCAGCGGCAGCGCGAGGTTGAGCAGCAGGAACGCCAGCGCGACGCCGATCAGCGCCCAGCGCACCCACGCCGGCTCGGCGATCGCGGGGCGCGTCGGGCCGCTCACCGCGCCATCCGCCGGCGGTCCCACGCCTGGAGCAGGTTGATCACCAGCAGCGCGCCGAACGACGCCGCGAGCATCGTCGCCGCGATCGCGGTCGCCCCGGCATAGTTGAACTGTTCGAGCTGCTGGACGATCAGCAGCGGCGCGATCTCCGACTTGAACGGCAGATTGCCGGCGATGAAGATGACCGAGCCATATTCGCCGACGCCGCGCGCGAAGGCGAGCGCGAAGCCGGTCAGCAGCGCCGGCAGGATCGCCGGCAGGATGACGCGGCGGAAGGTCACGCCGCGGCTGGCGCCGAGGCTGGCGGCGGCTTCCTCGACGTCGGCGCCGAGGTCGGCGAGCACCGGCTCGACCGTGCGGACGACGAACGGCAGGCCGATGAAGGTCAGCGCGACGACGACGCCCAGGGGCTGGAAGGCGATCTCGATGCCGAGCGGCACCAGCCGCGACCCGAGCCAGCCGTTCGGCGCGTAGAGCGCGGTCAGCGCGATGCCGGCGACCGCGGTCGGCAGCGCGAACGGCAGGTCGACCAGCGCGTTGACGATGCGCTTGCCCGGAAATTCGTAGCGCACCAGCACCCAGGCGACGATCAGCCCGAAGAGGGCGTTGACCGCCGCCGCCGCTGCCGCCGCGCCGAAGCTCAGCCGATAGGCGAGCAGCGCCCGCCGCGACAGCGCCACCGCGACATAGCCGTCCCAGCCGAGCCCCGCGGTCTTGATGAAGATCGCCGACAGCGGCAGCAGGACGACGACGCACAGATAGAACAGCGTGAAGCCGAAGGTCAGCCCGAACCCCGGGATGATCGACCGCCGCCGGAAGGTGGAGCTGCGCCGCACCGGACCGGTGTGCCGCGCCGCACCGCGCGTGGCAATCGGCGCCGCAGGGGCGATCGTTGCCACGCGCCGCGGACTAGCGCTTGGCGGCTTCGAAGATCTGGTCGAACAGCCCGCCGTCGGCGAAATGCGTCGCCTGCGTCTTCTGCCAGCCGCCGAAGTTGCGGTCGATGGTGAACAGCTGCAGCTTCGGGAAGGTCGCCGCGTATTTGGCCGCCACCGCCGCGTTGCGCGGGCGGTAGAAGTCCTTGGCGATGATCTCCTGCGCCGCCGGCGTGTAGAGGAAGTTCAGATACGCCTCGGCGACCTTGCGCGTACCGTGCTTGTCGACGTTCTTGTCGACCACCGCGACCGGCGGCTCGGCAAGCACCGACACCGACGGCACGACGATCTCGAAATTCTCGCCGCCGGGCTCGGCCTTGGCGAGGAACGCCTCGTTCTCCCACGCCAGCAGGACGTCGCCCTGGCCGCGCTGGACGAAGGTCGTCGTCGACCCGCGCGCCCCCGAATCGAGCACCGGCACATTATGGTAGAGCTTGGTGACGAAGTCCTTCGCCGCCGCCGCCGTGCCGTATTTCTTGGTCGCATAGCCCCAGGCGGCGAGATAGTTCCACCGCGCGCCGCCGCTGCTCTTGGGGTTCGGCGTGATGACGGCGACGCCCGGCTTCACCAAATCGTTCCAGTCGCGGATCGCCTTCGGGTTGCCCTTGCGGACGAGGAAGACGATCGTCGAATAATAGGGCGTCGAGTTCTGCGGCAGGCGCTTCTGCCACGTCGCCGGCAGCAGCTTCGACTTGTCGGCGATCTCGTCGATGTCGTACGCCAGCGCCAGCGTGACGACGTCGGCCTCGAGCCCGTCGATCACCGACCGCGCCTGCTTGCCCGAGCCGCCGTGCGACTGGTTGATCGTGACGGTGTCGCCGGTCTTGGCCAGCCATTGCTGGGCGAAGGCGGCGTTGACGTCCCTGTACAGCTCGCGCGTCGGGTCGTAGCTGACGTTGAGCAGCGTCTGCGTCGCGGCGCCCGCTGGCGCGGCCATCGCCGCGGCGGCGGCGACCAAGGCGATGGTGATCAACTGGCGCAAGACGGCCTCCCTGTTGCTTGATGCCGCGACCGTATCCCGACCGGCGAACGAGGCAATGGTTCAAAAGATTGAGCGCGCTAAAGCCACGCTATGGCGCACGCCGTCTACGCTGCCTCGCGGCGCGCGATCATGTCGGCGAGCGTCGTCCCGTCGAGGATCGCCGCCGTGCCCTCGCGCACCGTCAGCATGACCTTGCGGATGACGCAGGTGGTCTCCTCGAAGCAGTCGGCGCAGCGCTGGTACTTGGTCAGGCTGACGCACGGCACCAGCGCCAGCGGCCCCTCGATCAGGCGGATGATCTCGCCGAAGCTGATCGCCCCCGGCGCCCGCGCGAGGCGGTAGCCGCCGGCCTTGCCGCGGTAGCTCTGCACCAGCCCGCCGTTCTTCAGGTCGAGCAGGATGATCTCGAGGAACTTGCGCGGCAGCTTCTGGTCGGCGGCGATGACGCTGATCGGCACCGGCGCGACGCTGCCGGTCCGCGCGAGGAAGATCAGCGCGCGCAGCGCATAGCGGGAGCGTTGGGTCAACATCGGTCCGGCGTCGTCATGCACGCCGCCGCCGCGGTCGACAAGCCTCGGGCGGCTTGACTTGTTACGCCGACGGGCCGATAGGCGCGTTGCGTCAGCGGGTCGAGTACCTGCTCCGGCGGGGTGCGTGATCAGCCGAGCTTCGGCGCAGGCCCCGTCTTCAGGCGCAAGCCAACCCAGGGCTGCCCATATCACGCGGGTCGTCGAACGAGCCGCGCTCGTTTGCCGATTGCCGGCGGACGTCCGTGTGCTCCCCGCATACGAAAGACCTGCAAATGACCTTCTTCTCCGACTTCGGCCTCGCCGAGCCGATCTGCCGCGCGCTCGCCGCCAAGAACTATACCGAGCCGACGCCGATCCAGACGCAGGCGATTCCCGTCGTCATGGCCGGCCGCGACCTGTGCGGCATCGCCCAGACCGGCACCGGCAAGACCGCCGCCTTCGCCCTGCCGACGATCGACAGGCTGGCCAAGACGCCCAAGGCGCTGACCCGCGGCGGCGTCCGCACGCTGGTGCTGTCGCCGACGCGCGAGCTCGCCAGCCAGATCGCCGACTCGTTCGTCGCCTACGGCAAGTTCATGCGCCTGTCGGTCACCACCGTCTTCGGCGGCGTGCCGATCAACCGCCAGGAGCGGGCGATGGCGCACGGCGTCGACGTCCTCGTCGCGACGCCGGGCCGGCTGATCGACCTGATCGACCGCGGCGCGATCGACCTGCGCCGGGTCGAGGTGCTGATCCTCGACGAGGCCGACCAGATGCTCGACCTCGGCTTCATCCACGCGCTCAAGCGGATCGTCACGCTGCTGCCCAAGGCGCGCCAGACGCTGTTCTTCTCCGCGACGATGCCGCGCGCGATCGAGGAACTCGCGGCGCGCTACCTGACCGATCCGGTCAAGGTCTCGGTCAAGCCGGCGGCGACCACCGCCGAGCGCGTCGAGCAGGCGGTGACCTTCGTCAACCAGTCGGAGAAGCCGGCGCTGCTGCAGGCGGTGCTGCGCCAGCCGGGGGTCGAGCGGGCGCTCGTCTTCACCCGCACCAAGCACGGCGCCGACCGCGTCGTCCGCCAGCTCGGCAACGCCGGCATCGAGGCGGCGGCGATCCACGGCAACAAGTCGCAAGGGCAGCGCGAGCGCGCGCTCGAGATGTTCAAGAAGGGCCAGGTCAAGGTCCTGATCGCGACCGACATCGCCGCGCGCGGCATCGACGTCGACGGCGTCAGCCACGTCATCAACTACGAGCTGCCGAACGTGCCCGAGAGCTATGTCCACCGCATCGGCCGGACCGCGCGTGCGGGCGCCGGCGGCGCGGCGATCGCCTTCTGCGCCGACGACGAGCGGCCGTTCCTCCGCGACATCGAGCGGCTGACGCGGATGAAGGTCGACATCGTGCCGCTGCCCGACGATTTCCGCAGCCACGTCGCCCGCACCTCGGCGATCGAGAAGGCGGCGCCGCCGGTGCCGCGCGACATCGATCCGCGCAGCAGCATGGCCGGACGCCGCCCCGGCGGCG
>CAXUEV010000165.1:0-4499 GCA_964250105.1 uncultured Sphingomonadaceae bacterium | reverse complement strand
GGCCTGACCGCGGGCGCGTCGGCGCCCGAGGAGCTCGTCCAGGGGGTCGTCGCCGCGCTCCGCGCGCTCGGCCCGGTCGAGGTCGCGACGATGGCCGGGATCAAGGAGCACCAGCAGTTCCGCCTGCCGCCGCAGCTCGAACGGACGCCGCGGCCGTCGGCCGGACTGGCCCCCGCCGCCGCCAGCGCCTAGAAGGACCGCCATGGGAATCCCCGCTTCGCAAGTCGCCCGCATCGGCACCTACATCGTCCGCCAGCACCTGGCGGGGCGCAAGCGCTATCCGCTCGTGCTGATGCTCGAGCCGCTGTTCCGCTGCAATCTCGCCTGCCAAGGCTGCGGCAAGATCGACTATCCCGACGAGATCCTCAACCAGCGGCTGAGCTACGACCAGTGCATGGCCGCGGCCGACGAATGCGGCGCGCCGGTCGTGTCGATCGCCGGCGGCGAGCCGCTGCTGCACAAGGACATGCCGCGGATCGTCGAGGGTTATCTCGCGCGCAAGAAGTTCATCGTGCTGTGCACCAACGCGCTGCTGCTGATGAAGAAGATCGACCAGTACCGGCCCGATCCCGGCTTCACCTGGTCGGTCCATCTCGACGGCGACCGCGAGATGCACGACCGTTCGGTGTGCGAGGACGGCGTCTACGACACGTGCATCGCCGCGATCAAGCTGGCGAAGGCGAAGGGCTTCCGCGTCAGCATCAACTGCACGTTGTTCAACGACGCCGACCCGGCGCGGACCGCGGCGTTCTTCGACACGATGAAGGAACTCGGCATCGACGGCATCACCATGTCGCCGGGCTACGCCTACGAGCGCGCCGCCGACCAGGAGCATTTCCTCAACCGCGAGAAGACCCGCGCGCTGTTCCGCGGGATCCTGTCGCGCGGCCGCGGCGGCAAGGCGTGGTCGTTCACCCAGTCGACCCAGTTCCTCAACTTCCTCGCCGGCAACGAGACGTACAAGTGCACGCCGTGGGGCAACCCGACGCGCACCGTGTTCGGCTGGCAGAAGCCGTGCTACCTGCTCGGCGAGGGCTATGCCCCCAGCTTCAAGGCGCTGATGGAAGACACGGCGTGGGACGACTACGGCGTCGGCAACTACGAGAAATGCGCCAACTGCATGGTCCATTCGGGCTTCGAGGCGACGTCGGTCGGCGACATGATCCGCCGCCCGGTCCACGCCGCGATCGTCGCGCTGAAGGGGATCAGGACCGACGGCCCGATGGCCCCCGACGTCGACCTGACGCACCAGCGCAAGGCCGAATTCATCTTCTCGAAGCACGTCGAGACCAAGGTCGCCGAGATCCGCGCGGTCGAGCCGAACGCGGCCAAGCGCGTGGTCACCGTCCGCTGAGGCGCCGACGGCTGCGCGCGAAAGCGGGTGCTACCGCTCAGCCGCCGGATCGAGAGCGGAACGCTCCTCGCTCGAACAAACCTTTCCACCGTCATCCCCGCGAAAGCGGGGACCCATCTCTCGCGGGCCTTCGGAGATGGGTCCCCGCTTTCGCGGGGCGACGATAAAACAGTAACTTAAGCACAGACCATCCTGCTTCAGGCGCCGACGCGCGTTACTCCGCCGCCAGTTCCACCACCTGCACGCGCGCGGCCTTGCCGAGCGCGGCGAACGCCGCCTCGAGCTGCGCCAGCGGCGAGGCGTGCGCCAGATCGAGAAGCCGGTCGACCTGCCGCGGGTTGACCCCAAGCGCCCGCGCCAGGTCCGCCTTGCGCCAGCCGCGCGTCCGCATCGCCTGATAGATCGCCACCTTGAGCGAGCCGAGGAGCCGCGGCGCGACCACGGGACGACCCTCGGCAGCCGACGGCGTGGGGATGTCCTTCCGCTCCTCGATGTAGCTCGCGAGGATCGTTTCGAGGAGATCGGTCGCCCTGGCGAGGGCATCGGCCTCGTCGTCGCCAAACGTCGTACCGGGAAAATCGACGAACCGCACCATGATCGTGTCGTTGTCGTCAGGGGTCAGGATCGCCGGATAGTTCATCGTGTCCTCGGCTGCGTCTCGTATCATTTCAGACCCAAGTCCTTCAAGATCGAGTTCATCAGCCCGGTACCGAGCTGCTTTGCGCCGCCATGCGTCGGGAGGAAGGTTTCCTTGGCGCCAAGCGTTACTTTGATGTGCCCGCCCTTGCCCGATCCCGGCTCTACGGTGCAGCCTTGCTTGATCAGGTAGCGACGAAACTGGCTGCTGTTCACGGCTTGCGTATAGACACATCTGTCTAATAAGACAAGCGACGGAGGATAGACGCTTCGGCGGCGCTCCTAAAACTCGTACCGCAGCTCCACCCCGCCCATCCGCGGCTGGCCGGGGTTGACCGTGTTGAGGCCGAGGCTCGGGCCGACCGCGTTGCCGCCGGCATAATATCTCTTGTTGAACAGGTTGCGCGCGAAGGCGGCGGCGGTCAGGCGCGAGCCGAGGATGTTCGACAGCGCGAGGCGGGCGTTGGCCAGCGTGTACGACGGGATCGTCGTGCCCGGCGCGATCGTCGCGCCGACGTTGGAGAACTCCATCTTCGACTGGATATAGACGTCGGCGCGCAGGCCGAGCGTGCCGATCCGCTCGCCGAGGTCGTGCGACACGTCGATAAAGGCGTTGCCCGTCCAGCGCGGCGTGTCGGCGAACGGTCCGTAGCGCAGCTGGTTGCCCTGGATGACGAGGTCGCCGCGCGTGTAGCGCGCGTCGGTGAACGTGCCCGAGGCGCCGAGCTGGAGCCAGCGGGCGGGCCGCAGCGACAGGTCGGCCTCGATCCCGCTGATCTCGGCGCGCGGCACGTTGACCGTCAGCAGCGTCGGCGTGCCGCCGGCGCCGACGACATAGGCCGCGCGCTGGACGTTGCTGACCCACTGGTTGTACGCGTCGACGTTGAGCGTGACCGGCAGGCCGAGCTCGCTGCCCGAATATTTGACGCCGATCTCGACGTCGCGCGTCGTCTCGGGCTTGAACAGGTTGCCGCCGTTCGCCGCGGTGTCGTTGATCGGCGCGACGCTGTAGTTGAAGCCGCCGGTCCGCCAGCTGCCGCGCGTCGTCGCGTAGAGCAGCAGGCTCGGCGTCGCCTGATAGTCGGCGCTCGCCGTCCAGCTCGGCTTGCTCGACCGCGTCCGCTCGGTCGCCGGGCCGAAGATCGAGCCCTCGAGCTGCGTCGCGCGCTGCCGGTCGCCCGAATAGCGGAAGCCCCCCGTCAGGCTCAGCCGGTCGGTCAGCTTGTACGTCGCCTGGGCGAAGCCGGCGAGCGAACGGTCGCCGCTGCGCTGGTGGTAGCGCAGCGCGATGCCGGGGAAGACGGGGCTGAGGTCGAACGCCAGCAGGTTCGAATCGGCGATGTCGGTCTGGTCGAGATAATAGGCGCCGACGACGTAGACGAGCCGCCCGTCGAACGCCTTGCCCTGGAGCTGGAGCTCGTCCGACAGCTGGCGCGTATCGAAGCCGAACCCCTTGAGGTCGGTCGCCGAGGTCGCTTCGGCGGTCGGCGTGCCGCCCGCCTGGAAGATCGGGTACGGCGTGCCGTCATAGTCGAAGCCGTCCTCCGAGGTCGACCTGTTGTAGGCGAAGATGTTCTTGATCGTGATGTCGGGCGACACGTCCCACGTCGTCGTGTTGATGACGAAGCGGCTGCGCGCGCGGTGGAACAGCGGATAGTTGATGTCCGCCTGCCACGGCCCGAGCCGGTTCTGCCGCGCGGTATGCGCGTCGACGCCCCCCGGAAACAGATTGGGGTGCGCGGCGACATAGGCGGCGAACACCGGCGAGCCGGGACCGTACAGGCACGACGCCGCCGAATAGAGCGGCTGGCCGTTGAAGCTCGACCCGCACGCGTACGACGAGAAGGCCTCGCTCGGCGTGTTGGTGCCGCGGTCGCGGGTGTACTGGACGACGGTGACGTTGGTCAGCGTCTCGCCGGGCCTGAGTTCGAGCGTGGCGCGGACCGACTTCTGGTCGAGGTCGCCGAGCTGCTTGCCGGTGGCGAGATTGTCGACGAAGGCGCCGCCGCCGGTATAGCTGCCGGCGATGCGCAGCCGCACGCCGGTCGCCGCCGGCAGGTCGACCGCGCCCTCGACGTGGCGCGCGTCGTAATTGCCGTAGCGGCCGCTGACATAGCCGCCGAACTCGGCGCCCGGCGTCGCCGTCTGGTAGAGCACCGCGCCGCCGGTGGTGTTGCGCCCGAACAGCGTTCCCTGCGGCCCTTTGAGCACTTGGATGCCCTTGAGGTCGTAGAAGGCGGTCGCCGCGTGGGTGACGATCTGCGCGTCGTTGGTATAGGCGAGCACGCCCGGCGGCGAATTGGTGTAGGTGTCGACGCTCTGGCCGCGGATCGAATAGTTGAACTGGTTGGCGTTGCCGTTCTGACGGATCGTCAGCCCGGGCACCGCCGACTGCAGGTCGTTCTCCGACCGGATCGCGCGCGACGCCAGCTGCTGCCCGCCGATGACGGTGATCGCCACCGGCACCTTGGCGAGGCTCTCCTCGCGCCGCCGCGCGGTGACGACGATC
>CAXUEV010000164.1:0-4506 GCA_964250105.1 uncultured Sphingomonadaceae bacterium | reverse complement strand
CCTGCGCCATCTCGGGCGCGGTCGGCACCTTCGCCAACGTCGACCCGCGCGTCGAGGCGCATGTCGCCCGCGCCATGGGGCTGGCGGTCGAGCCGGTGTCGACCCAGGTCATCCCGCGCGACCGCCACGCGATGTTCTTCGCCACGCTCGGCGTCGTCGCCGGCTGCGTCGAGCGGCTGGCGACCGAGGTGCGCCACCTGCAGCGGACCGAGGTGCTCGAGGCGGAGGAATATTTCGCCCCCGGCCAGAAGGGGTCGAGCGCGATGCCGCACAAGCGCAACCCGGTGCTGAGCGAGAACCTGACCGGCCTCGCGCGCCTCGTCCGCGGCTATGTCACCCCGGCGCTCGAGAATGTCGCGCTGTGGCACGAGCGCGACATCAGCCATTCGTCGGTCGAGCGGATGATCGGCCCCGACGCGACGGTGACGCTCGACTTCGCGCTCGCCCGGCTGACGGGGCTGGTCGACCAGCTGCTCGTCTATCCCGCACGCATGCAGGCCAACCTCGACCGGATGGGCGGGCTGATCCATTCGCAGCGCGTCCTGCTGGCGCTGACCCAGGCCGGGGCGAGCCGCGAGGACGCCTATGCGCTCGTCCAGCGCAGCGCGATGCTTGTGTGGCAGGCCGACGGCGGGCTGCAGCTCCACGACCTGCTCGCCGCCGACCCCGAGGTCACGCGCTGGCTGCCGCCCGCCGACCTCGCGCCGCTGTTCGACCTCGGCTACCACCTCAAGCACGTCGACACGATCTTCGCGCGGGTGTTCGGCGGCTGACGCCTCGCCTCAACCGGCGATAATGTTCGCGACCGCACACAAAGTCGTTGCGTTAACTATATAATCTACTATCAAAAGGAGGCAGCGGCGGCGGCGTCAGGCCGTCCTAGGGGGCAGGACAGCTGCGGCGGCGCGACGACTCGGTCGTGCAATGATCTGTTCGGGGGAACATCATGCTGCGACATCTCGTCATCGGACCGGGGGCGTTCCGCCTGCTGCTCGCCGTCCTCGTCTTCGTCTCGCACGTCTCGCGCTTCAGCGTCGGCCGCCCGGCGGTCATCGTCTTCTTCATGCTCAGCGGCTATTGGGTGACGCGGCTCTATACCGAGCGGGCGATGACGGTCCCGGCGTTCCTGCGCGACCGTTTCCTGCGCGTCTGGCCGCTGCTCGCGGTCGTCGCCGCCGCGGTCGTGGCGATCGACGTCCTGCCCGACGGCAGCCATTCGGGCAGCCTGCGCTCGACGCTGGCGCTGCTCGGCCTCGCCACCCGCGGCGGCGACGTCATCGGCGTCGCCTGGTCGCTCGACGTCGAGGCGCAATTCTACCTGCTGCTGCCGTCGCTCGTGGCGCTCGGCGCGGCGATCGACCGCCGCTGGCGGGTGCCGGCGTGCGTCGCGGCGGTGGTCGTGCTGACCGTCATCGGCATCCGCCTGCGCGAGCTCGGCATCCCGTCGGTGCTGCTCTACGCGCCGGCGTTCGCCGCCGGGGCGGCGATCTGGCTCGGCCGCTGGTCGCCGGGCGGGCGCTGGGCGCTCGCCTCGGTCGCGGTGTTCGTCGCGGCGATGGCCGGGGCGGCGATGCTGCCGGGCATGGCGTGGCTCGTCGCCGGCCGCGCGTCGGGCTGGTGGCACGACGTGCCGATCCTCGCCGTCTGCCTCGCGCTGACGCCGTTCGTCGCGTGGAACGTCCACCAGCCCTCGCCCGAGATCGACCGCCACCTCGGCAACCTGTCGTTCCCGTTCTACCTCGTCCATTTCCCGATCGTCGCCGCGATGCAGGACGCGACCGCGTCGCCGACCGCCGACAAGCTCGCCGCGCTCCTGCTCAGCACCGCCGCGACGCTCGCCCTGTACCGCGTCGTCGACCGGCCGATGGAGCGGTTCCGGCGGAAGCGCGCGCGGGTCGCGGCGGCGGGTTAGGGTAGGGAGGTTCGCGCGTCGATCACGATACCGGCGTCATCCAAGCGAAAGCGGGGACCCATCTCTCGCAGACGTCGCGTGACGGGCCCCCGCTTTCGCGGGGATGACGAAACCGAATTAACCAAGCGCTTGCCGCTTGACGAACCGCCCTACTCGGCCGCCTGGTGGAGTTCGGCTTCGGCTTCCGCCTGCTGCAGCGCCCACATCTCGGCGTAGCGGCCGTTGCGCGCGAGCAGCGCGGCGTGGCTGCCGCGTTCGACGACGCGGCCTTCGGCCATGACGAGGATCTCGTCGGCGTCGACCACGGTCGACAGGCGGTGGGCGATGACGAGCGTCGTCCGGCTGCGCGCGACGTCGCTGAGCGAGGTCTGGATGTCGGCCTCGGTCGACGAATCGAGCGCGCTGGTCGCCTCGTCGAGGATCAGGATCTTCGGGTTCTTGAGGATCGTGCGGGCGATGGCGACGCGCTGCTTCTCGCCGCCCGACAGCTTGAGCCCGCGCTCGCCGACCATCGTCCGATAGCCGTCGGGCAGCGACACGATGAAGTCGTGGATCGCCGCCTCGGCCGCCGCCGCCTCGATCTCGGCCTGGCTCGCGCCGGCGCGGCCGTAGCCGATGTTGTAGCCGATCGTGTCGTTGAACAGCACCGTGTCCTGCGGCACGATGCCGATCGCCCGGCGCAAACTGTCCTGGGTGACGCGGCGGACGTCCTGGCCGTCGATCGTCACCGCTCCCGCGGCGATGTCGTAGAAGCGGTAGAGGATGCGGCTGAGCGTCGACTTGCCCGCGCCCGACGGGCCGACCACCGCGACCTTGGCGCCCGCGGGCACGTCGAACGAGACGTCGTGGAGGATCTGGCGGCGCGGCTCGTAGCTGAAGTCGACGCCCGTGAAGCGGACATGGCCGCCGTCGAGGCGCAGCGGCTGCGCGTCGGGCGCGTCGGCGATCTCGGCGCGCGTGTCGAGCAGCTTGAACATCTGCTCCATGTCGACCAGCCCCTGCTTGATCTCGCGGTAGACCATGCCGAGCATGTCAAGCGGGCGGAACAGCTGCGTCAGCAGCGTGCTGATGAAGGTGACGTCGCCGACGGTGAAGCGCCCCTGCGACCAGCCCCAGACGCAATACGCCATCGCGCCCGCCATCAGCAGGTTGGTGATCAGCGACTGGCCGATGTTGAGCCACGACAGCGAGTTCTGGTTCTTGATCGCCGCCTCGGTCCATTTGGTCATCGCCGTCTGGTAGCCGCGCGCCTCGTGCGCCTCGGCGCTGAAATATTTGACCGTCTCGTAGTTGAGCAGCGCGTCGACCGCGCGCGCGGTGGCGCGGTTGTCGGTCTCGACCATCTCGCGGCGCAGCTCGTTGCGCCAGTTGGTCACGCGCTGGGTGAAGCTGACGTAGATCACCGCCATCGCGATCGTCGCCGTCGCCAGCCCGGGGCCGAAGGTCAGCCAGAAGATCGTCGTCGTCACGATCAGCTCGATGATCGTCGGAACGATGTTGAACAGGATGAAGTAGAGCATCGTGTCGATGCTCTTGGTGCCGCGCTCGACGATCCGCGTCAGCGCGCCGGTGCGGCGTTCGAGGTGGTAGCGCAGCGACAGCCGGTGGATGTGGACGAAGACGTCCTGGCTCAGGTGGCGCGCCGCGGTCTGGCCGACGCGCTCGAAGATCGCGTTGCGCAGATTGTCGAACAGCACGCCCGAGAAGCGCGCGCCGGCATAGGCGGCGACGAAGGCGATCGCGAGCAGCGCCGCGTCGCGCACCGCCCCGCCGCCGCCGCTCATCTCGTCGATGGCGAACTTGAGCGAATAGGGCATGACATAGCCGACGCACTTCGCCGCGAGCACGAGCAGCAGCGACACGGCGACGCGGCGACGCAGGCCGCGGCTGTCGCGCGGCCACAGATAGGGCAGGAACCGCCGCAGCGTGCGGAAGTCCGGATTGGTGTCGACGACGGCGCCCGAGTCTCTCATGGGCGTGCAGATGCGCGCGGAGCGCCGCCGCCGCAACCTGCGCTAATTGCGCACCTCGGGCCGCAGGATGTAGCGCCCGCCCTCGAACGCGGCGAACACCTGGCGCACCGCGGGATGCTGGACCGGCTCGGCGGGATCGTCGCGGACGAGGTTCTGCTGGCTGACATAGGCGACATAGGCCGATTCCTCGTTCTCGGCGAGGAGGTGGTAGTAGGGCTGGTCCTTGCGCGGGCGGACGTTCTCGGGGATCGCCTCCCACCATTCGTCGGAGTTGGCGAACTCGGGATCGACGTCGAAGATGACGCCGCGGAACGGGAACAGCCGGTGGCGGACGACCTCGCCGATGCCGAAGCTCGCGGTGGCCCCCGCCAGCGCCGGGGCGAAGACGGGAGGCACGTCGGTCGGTTCGTCGGTCGTCATGGCATGTGCCTCGGCGGGAGTGGCCCTGGTCGTACCCGCATCATATAGGGAGGCCGGCGCTTTCGTGAAAGCGGTGCTTGGCAGAACCGCCGCGCGTCGTCTATACGCCCGCGTTCGATCAGGCGGCCCGCCCGCCGCCGACCTCCGCGGAGAGGTGCCAGAGTGGTCGATCGGGACGGTCTCGAAAACCGTTGTGGGTGC
>CAXUEV010000163.1:0-4534 GCA_964250105.1 uncultured Sphingomonadaceae bacterium | reverse complement strand
CCGCCCATCGCGTGCGCGCCGCGGCGGTGGCAGGTGCGGATGACGTGGAGGGCATAGTCGCGCATGAACGGCACGGTCATGTTGACCGCCCCGCGGTCGGGCAGGACATGCTGGTCGCTGTTGCGGAAGGTCTTGATATAGCTGAAGATATAATCCCAGCGGCCGCAGTTGAGCGCGGCGATATGGTCGCGCAGCTCGTAGAGGATCTCGTCGGCCATGAACGCGCCGGGCAGCGTCTCGATGAGGACGGTGCCCTTGATCGTGCCGACCGGCAGCCCCAGCAGCGACTGGGCGGTGACGAAGACGTTGTTCCACAGCCGCGCCTCGAGATAATGTTCGAGCTTGGGCAGGTAGAAATACGGCCCCGAGCCCTTGGCGACCAAGGCCTTGGCATTGTGGAAGAAATACAGGCCGAAGTCGAACAGCGCGCCGGCGATCGGCTCGCCGTCGACGAGCAGGTGCGCCTCGGGCAGGTGCCAGCCGCGCGGGCGGACGAGGAGCGTCGCGATCTGCGCGTTGAGCCGGTACGACTTGCCCTTGTCGTCGAGCGTGATCGTGCCGGCGACCGCGTCGCGCAGGTTGATCTGGCCGTCGACCATGATCTCCCAGATCGGGCTCGACGCGTCCTCGAAGTCGGCCATGAAGCATTTCGCGCCCGAATTCAGCGCGTTGATGACCATCTTGCGGTCGACCGGGCCGGTGATCTCGACGCGCCGGTCCTGCAGGTCGGGCGGCGAGCCGGCGACCTTCCAGTCGCCGGCGCGGACCGACGACGTCTCGGGGGCGAAGTCGATCGCGTTGCCGGCATCCCACCAGCGCTGGCGCGCGGCGCGCGCCGCCAGCAGCGCCGCCCGCGTCGGCTCGTACTGGCGGTGGAGGCCGGCGATGAAGGCCAGCGCCTCGTCAGTCAGGATCCGTTCGAAGCCGGGCCGCATCGTGCCCCTGATCTCGACGCCTGCAACTGCCATCATTCTTCTCCTCGTCGGCGCGATTCAGGACGGCAGTTCGGAGCCGATCGCCGCGGCGTCGCCCCCGGAACACCTGCGGTTCAGCACGATTTCGGCGGCTTCGCCATTGACCTGCGCCTAACCGATCGGCACAGCGGCGGCAACTGCTCAGGGGGAGGAGCGCGCGGGCAGGTCGAACGACCGCCCGCGCCGCATTTGTCAGGATCCGGTCAAAGGAGGCCATAGCCGTGACCCAGTTCGACGCGCTGTTCACCGATCTTCCCGCCGGCCGCTTCGACGGCATCGCGCGCCCGTATTCGCCCGACGACGTCGCCCGGCTGCGCGGTTCGGTGCGCGTCGAGCACACGCTCGCGGCGCGGGGCGCGGCGCGGCTGTGGGAGCTGCTCAAGTCGGAGGACTATATCAACGCGCTCGGCGCGCTCAGCGGCAACCAGGCGATGCAGATGGTCCGCGCCGGGCTGAAGGCGATCTACCTGAGCGGCTGGCAGGTCGCCGCCGACGCCAACACGGCGGGCGCGATGTACCCCGACCAGTCGCTGTACCCGGCGAACGCCGGCCCCGAGCTGTGCCGCCGGATCAACCGCACCCTCCAGCGCGCCGACCAGATCGAGCATAGCGAGGGCGGCCTCAGCCGCGACTGGTTCGCGCCGATCGTCGCCGACGCCGAGGCCGGCTTCGGCGGGCCGCTCAACTGCTTCGAGATCATGAAAGCGTATATCGAGGCGGGCGCGGCGGGCGTCCACTACGAGGACCAGCTCGCGTCGGAGAAGAAGTGCGGCCATCTCGGCGGCAAGGTGCTGATCCCGACGCAGGCGCACATCCGCAACCTCGACGCCGCGCGCCTCGGCGCCGACGTCATGGGCGTGCCG
Organism: uncultured Sphingomonadaceae bacterium; assembly: GCA_964250105.1. Classification (GTDB taxonomy): domain Bacteria; phylum Pseudomonadota; class Alphaproteobacteria; order Sphingomonadales; family Sphingomonadaceae; genus Polymorphobacter_B. The sequence continues at coordinate 2,697 of CAXUEV010000163.1, read as the reverse complement.
ACGGTCATCTGCGCGCGCACCGACGCCGAATCGGCGATGCTGCTGACGTCGGACATCGACGAGCGCGACCACGAGTTCTGCACCGGCGAGCGCACCGCCGAGGGCTTCTTCCGCCTCAAGCCCGGCACCGGCGTCGACCATTGCATCAAGCGCGGCATCGCCTTCGCCGAACATGCCGACCTGCTGTGGTGGGAGACGTCGAAGCCGGTGCTCGCCGACGCCAAGCGCTTCGCCGAGGCGATCCAGAAGGCGCATCCCGGCAAGATGATGGCGTACAACTGCTCGCCGTCGTTCAACTGGGAAGCCAATCTCGACAAGGACACGATCGCCAAATACCAGCGCGAGCTCGGGGCGATGGGCTACAAGTTCCAGTTCGTCACGCTCGCCGGCTTCCACCAGCTCAACCATGGCATGTTCGAGCTGGCGCGCGGCTACAAGGATCGCGGCATGGCGGCCTATTCCGAGCTGCAGCAGGCCGAGTTCGCCAGCGAGGCGGCGGGCTATACCGCGACGCGCCACCAGCGCGAGGTCGGCACCGGCTATTTCGACGCCGTCGCCATCGCCATCTCGGGCGGCACCTCGTCGACCACCGCGCTCAAGGAATCGACCGAGGCGGCGCAGTTCAAGAGCGGCGACGCGCTGAAGGTCGCTGCGGAATAGCCTGGATTTTCGCGGTTTTGGCACGGCGCAGGAATCTGCGACGGGGCTGAGGGCCGATTGTTCCACGTGGAACAATTTGGCCGCTGGCTAAGTCGTTGATCTTGTGGCTGCCGGCTTATGCGGCCTGGTGCGGTCGGCGGTTTTGGCGTCGGTTCCGCGAAGGCCCCCTGCGCGACACCCGCGGGTCAGGGGCGGCACGGGAGCGACCCGGGGCCGGAAATCGATCACGTCGTGCGCCGGACGCCGCCGGGCCGTCGCCGGCACGGTCGTGACGGCGGCAATCTCGGCGGGATCTAAACCGATGGCTTAGGCCGCCGCCGGGCGTGGTCCCGACGAGGCGCGCGCGATAGTGTCGCTCGCGCCCCGCCGTCACAGGACCGGAACGATGCTCCTCGATGTCCCGACGATCGACCTGACCGCCTATTATGCGGGCGACGCGGAGGGGACGCGGCGGATTGCCGCCGCGGTCGGCCGCGCCTGCACCGACATCGGCTTCCTCGTGATCTCGGGGCACGCCGTACCCGACGAGCTGATCGACCGGACCTATGCGACGGCACGCGACTTCTTCGCGCTGCCGCAGGCGCTCAAGGACGCGCTGAGCCGGCCGCAGGACGACCAGGTGCGCGGCTACAGCGGCGTCGGCGACGAGGGGCTGGCGTACAGCCTCGACGAGCCGACCCCGCCCGACCTCAAGGAGTCGCTCAGCATCGGCCCGATCGACGTGCCCGACGATCCCTATTACGCCGCCGAACATGCCGGGCCGCACTTCGCGCCCAACCTCTGGCCCGACGCCCAGCCGGCGCTTCGCGACGCCTGGTCGGCGTATTTCCGCGCGATGGAGCGGCTCTCGCACGACCTGATGCGCATCTTCGCGCTCGCGCTCGACCTGCCCGAAGGTCATTTCGACGCGACCGGCGACCGGCACATCAGCATGTTCCGCGCGATCCACTATCCGAACCAGCCCGACCCGCCGCTCGCCGGGCAGCTGCGCGCCGGCGCGCATGCCGATTACGGCGCGCTGACGATCCTGCGGCAGGAAACGGTGCCGGGCAGCCTGCAGGTGCGCAACAAGGCGGGCGACTGGGTCGACGTCCCGGCGGTCGACGGCGCCTTCGTCGTCAACATCGGCGACCTGATGATGCAGTGGACGAACGACCGCTGGACCTCGACGATGCACCGGGTCGTCAACCCGCCGCGCGACCGGGCGAACGACGCCGCGCGCATCTCGCTCGTCTATTTCTACCAGCCCAACTACGACGCGGTCGTCGCCTGCCTCGACAGCTGCCACGACGCCGACCACCCGCCGCGCTATGCGCCGATCACGTCGGGCGACCATCTGACGAGCAAGTTCGTCAAGCAGACGACGTTCGGCGGCACGAAGGCGAGCGCGTGATGCCGGCGGCGAGGCTGTCGTACGTCAACGTCTTCGCCCGCGACGCGTCCGCGCTGAGCAGCTTTTACCGCGACGTGTTCGGCTTCCCCGAGATCGAGGCGATCCGGTCGCCGATCTTCGTCGGTATCGACGCGGGTGGCTGCAACATCGGCTTCAACGCCCCGGCAGCCTATGACATGCTCGGTCTCGGCGCGCAGGCGCAGGCCGCCGGGGCCAGGTTCCTGCTCAACTTCGACGTCGCCGACCGCGCCGCGGTCGACGCGCTCACCGCGACCGCGGTCGCCGCCGGGGCGATGCTCGTCAAGCCGGGCTACGAGACCTATTACGGCTGGTATCAGTCGGTGATGCTCGACCCCGAGGGCAACGTCTTCCGCGTCAACACGGTGTCGTAGCGACCGGCGTCACGCCGCCTCGATCCGCGCGGCGCCGTTCGGCACCGTCAGCGTCGCCCGCGTCGTGCAGACGCCGCCGGGGCGGCCGACCTGGTCGAGGACGCGGAAGGCGGTCTCGAAACGGTCGGGGGTGACGGTGCACAGGCCGTAGCCGCGCTGGTCGTTGACGAACTTGAGGCCGGGGTTGCGCGCGAGCAGGCGGTCGCTGCCGGGGCGGACGTCCTGGCCGTCGCCGCCGCTCGTCGCCGAGGT
>CAXUEV010000162.1:0-4540 GCA_964250105.1 uncultured Sphingomonadaceae bacterium | reverse complement strand
CCGCCTCGCACAGGTCGGCGATCTCGTTGATGAAGGTGATCTTGGTCGCGAGGAACGCGTTCGCCGCATATTTGATCAGCTCGGCGGTGCGCCGGGCGGTGAACACCAGCGGCGAGGTGTTGATGAACAGCGGGCGGTACAGCTCGGTCATCACCTCGCGGGCGCGGGCGTCGTCGGTACCGACGACGATCCGGTCGGGGAACTTGAAGTCGCGGATCGCCGCGCCCTCGCGGAGGAATTCGGGGTTGGAGACGACGGCGAATTCCGCATTGGGGTTGGCCTCGCGCAGGATGCGTTCGACCTCGTCGCCGGTGCCGACGGGCACGGTCGACTTGGTGATGACGACGGTATAGCCGGTGCACGCGGCGGCGATCTCCTTCGCCGCGGCGAAGACGTAGCTGAGGTCGGCATGGCCGTCGCCGCGCCGCGACGGGGTGCCGACGGCGATGAACACCGCCTCGGCCTCGGCGACACCGGCGGCGAGGTCGCTGGTGAAGGTCAGCCGCCCCGAGCGGGCGTTGCCGGTGACAAGCTCGGCGAGGCCGGGCTCGTAGATCGGCATGACCCCGGCGTGGAGCCGGTCGATCTTGCTCTGGTCCTTGTCGACGCAGACGACGTCGTGGCCGAAATCGGCGAAGCACGCGCCCGAAACCAGGCCGACATAGCCCGAGCCGATCATCGTCACCCGCATCGCGCGCACCTCTCGCCTGTTGCTGCACCGCGGTAGCAGCGGGGTGGCGCGATTGGAAGCCGTCGATCACGCGGCCCCGACATGGACTTTTGGCGGCGGCGGCGGCATGGAACGGCGCTGTTTTGCGTGGAGCGTAGCGATGCGGATGACCCTGGCCCTCGCGGCATTGCTGATCGGCGCGGTGCCCGCCGTGGCGCAGGAGGCGCCGATCACGACGGTCGATCCGTCCGCCGCCGCGCGGCCGATACCGCCGAACGGCGCCACCTATCCGCCGTCCGAGACCTATGAGGAGAAGGACGTCATCGCCGCCGCCGAGGGTGCGTTCGGCAAGGGCGCGGCCGACGTCGCCAAGCTGGTCGAAAAGATCTTCGCCGACCTCGGCCGGCCGAACGCCTATATCGTCGGGCGCGAGGCGTCGGGCGCGTTCGTCGTCGGGCTGCGCTACGGCAGCGGCACGCTCTACCACAAGGTCGAGGGCACGACCCCGGTCTACTGGACCGGGCCGTCGGTCGGCTTCGACGTCGGCGGCGACGGCAGCAAGGTGTTCACGCTCGTCTATCACCTCGACGACGGCAACGACCTGTTCCGCCGCTACCCGGCGGCCGAGGGCAAGGCGTATTTCGTCGGCGGGCTGTCGGCGACCTACAACCAGCGCGACCGCGTCATCCTCGTGCCGATCAAGCTCGGCGTCGGCTGGCGGCTCGGGGTCAACGCCGGCTGGCTCAACTATACGCGCACGGCGCGGGTCCTGCCGTTCTGATGCCGCGGGTCGCCGCGCTCGCCGACCGCGCCGTCCTCGTCGTCGCCGGCGGCGACGCGCGCGCCTATCTCCAGGACCTGGTGACCAACGACGTCGCGCGGCTCGGGCCGGCGGTGCCGCTCTGGGCGGGGCTGCTCAGCGCGCAGGGCAAGGTCCTGTTCGACATGATCCTGTTCGACGGCGGCGACGTCGCCCCCGGCGCGGTGCTCGTCGACGTCGCCGCGCGCGATGCCGATGCGCTGGCGCGGCGGCTGGCGATCTACCGGCTGCGCCGCGACGTCACCGTCGACCGCGCCGACGGCCTCAAGGTGTTCGCCGCGTGGGACGGGCCGCTCGCCGATCTGCCGCACGACCCGCGCCTGGCGGCGCTCGGCCAGCGCTGGATCGCCGAGGCCGCCCCTACCACCGCGTCTGCCGATGCCGGGCTCGACGACTATCACCGCCACCGCCTGGCGGTGGGGGTCGCCGACAGCGCCGACCTGCTGACCGACAAGATGCTGTGGCTCGAGGCCAACGCCGCCGAGTTGAACGGGGTCAGCTTCACCAAGGGCTGCTACGTCGGCCAGGAGAATACCGCGCGGATGCACTACCGCGACAAGCTGCGCCGCCGCCTGCTGCCGGTGCATTTCGACGGCGAACCGGCCGACACCGCGATCATGGCCGGCGAGGCGAGCGCCGGCGAGCTGCGCGGCCATGCCGGCGGCCGCGGCATCGCCTATCTGAAGGTCGACGACGTCGCCAAGCCGCTCACCGTCGGCGGCGTGCCGCTGACGGTCGACTGGCCGGCGTGGCTGCCGTGACCGCGCGCTGATCCCGAACGGATGCCCACGACCGTCCCGCCGGCGACCGCCGTTGCCACCGACCTGCTCGACGCGCCGGCGCAGCTCCGGCAGCTGACGCTCAACACCGTCCACTGGCTGCGTACCGACAGCGTCGCCGCGGCGATCGGCGTCGTTGTCGCGGTCGTGCTGTACCTCGTCTTCTGGGGCATCCGCTTCGGCATCTGTCGCCTGCTCGGCGATCACCACGACATCACGACGTGGCAGGGCTTCGTCTGGCGGATGGTCTACCGCACGCGGAGCTTCTTCCTCGGCGCGCTGGCGGCACACCTCGCCGCACGCGCCGCCGCGCCGCCGGGCGTCGTGCTCAGCTTCATCACCCTGGTCTTCACCGTCGCCGCCGCGGTCCAGGGGGCGGTCTGGATGCGCGAGTTCATCCTCGCGCTGGTCGACCGCCGCAGCGCGCTCGCCGAGGACCGCGACGCGATCAACAGCGCCGGCAACATCATCCGCGTGCTGGTCAACGTCGTCGTCTGGTCGCTCGCCTTCATCCTCGTGCTCGACAATCTCGGCGTCAACGTCACCGCGCTCGTCGCCGGGCTCGGCGTCGGCGGCATCGCCATCGGCCTCGCCGCGCAGGGCATCTTTGCCGACCTGTTCGCCGCGCTGGCGATCCTGTTCGACCGGCCGTTCCGCGTCGGCGACACGATCAGCTGGGGCAAGGTCACCGGCCGGGTCGAGGCGATCGGGCTGAAGACCGTCCGCATCCGCGCGGTCACCGGCGAGCAGGTCATCGTCGGCAACACCAAATTGCTCGCCGACCAGATCTCGAACCTCCGCCGGATCGAGGAGCGGCAGGTGGCGTGGACGATCGGCGTCACCTACCAGACCGATCCCGCGCTGCTCGACCGCATCCCGGCCGAGGTCGAGGCGATCGTCGCGGCGCACGACGACTGCCGCTTCGAGCGCGCGCACTTCGTCGGGTTCGGCGCGTCGTCGCTCGACTTCGAGGTCATATTCTACACCCAGGGCCAGGCGTTCGCGACGATGCTGCACGCGCGCCACGCGATCGGGCTGGCGGTCCTGCGCCGGTTCAACGACCTCGGGATCGACTTCGCCGGTCCGGCGCCGCTGGTCTATGTCGCCGGGTCAGATGCCGCCGGCGTCGTCGATGCTGAGCAGGCTGGCGTTGCCGCCGGCGCTCGTCGTGTCGGTCGAGACGACGCGCTCGGTGGCGAAGCGCGCTAGGTAATGCGGCCCGCCGGCCTTGGGGCCGGTGCCCGACCGCCCCTCGCCGCCGAACGGCTGGCTGCCGACGACCGCGCCGATCATCGCCCGGTTGACGTAGAGGTTGCCGGCGCGCGCCTGCGCCGTCACCGCCTCGGCGGTCGACGCGATCCGGCTGTGCAGCCCCATCGTCAGGCCGTAGCCCGAGGCGTTGACCGCCGCCACCGTCGCCTCGAGGTCGCCCGCGGCCCAGGTGACGACGTGGAGCAGCGGCCCGAACCACTCGTCGCGGAGGTCGGCGACGGCATCGAGGCGGATGACGGTGGGGGCGATGTAATTGCCCTGCGCCGGCGCGGCGACGGTATGGACCCAGCGGTCGCGGACCGACTGGCGATAGCTCTCCAGCCGCGCGTACGCCGCCGCGTCGATCACCGGGCCGACGTCGGTCGCCGAATCGGCCGGCAGCCCGACGACGAGCGTGTCCATCGCCCCGGCGAGCATCGCCAGCGTCCGCTCGGCGATGTCCTCCTGCAGCACGAGCAGCCGCAGCGCTGAGCAGCGCTGGCCGGCCGAGCGGAACGCCGAGGTGACGACGTCGGCGACGACCTGTTCGGGCAGCGCGGTCGAATCGACGATCATCGCGTTGATCCCGCCGGTCTCGGCGATCAGCGGCACGATCGGGCGGGCGTCATCCGCTAGCAGGCTGCGGGCGATTTTCCTCGCGGTGGCGGTGGAGCCGGTGAACGCGACACCCTGGATGCGGACGTCGGCGGTCAGCGCGGCGCCGACCTCGGGCCCGCCGGGGACGAGAACCAGCGCATCCGCGGGCACCCCGGCCTCATGCGCAAGCGCCACCGCGCGCGCGGCGATGCGCGGGGTCTGCGGCGCGGGCTTGGCGACGACGGTGTTGCCCGTGACGAGCGCGGCGACGCTCTGCCCGAGGAAGATCGCCAGCGGGAAGTTCCACGGCGCGATCGTCGCCCACACGCCGCGCCCCTCCAGGTGCAGCGTGTTGCGCTCGCCTGTCGGGCCGGGCAGCTCGATCGCGTGGAGCGTCGCGCGGGCGCGCTCGGCATAATAGCG
>CAXUEV010000161.1:0-4551 GCA_964250105.1 uncultured Sphingomonadaceae bacterium | reverse complement strand
TGTGTTCGACATAGGCGTGCGCGCCGTGGTGCGGATCGCCCGCGGCGACCGCCGCCACCTCGGCCCAGAGCGCGCGCGCGTCGGCCTGCGTCACCGCGTCGCCGGGGAAGAAGCCGCCGGCATCGGCGAACGGCAGGCTGAACGAACAGTCGATGCCGACGAGCACGCGCTCGCCCGTCGCGGCGAAGCCGTCAATCAGATCAAGGACTTCGCCGCGCGACCAAGCGCGCGTGCCGCCGAGCAGGACCGGGGCGGAGGTGCCGCGTGTGCATGTCGCGACGGCGATCGCGTGGTGCCGCTCGCCCTTCGCGCCCGTCCAGTCGATCGCGACGAAGCGGTCGAAGCTCACCCGTCGCCGCCGCGGCGGCGCGCCGACCAATGGTCGAGCCGCTCGGCGATGCGCTTCTCGTGGCCGCGGTCGGTCGGGCGGTAGAACGACTGCGGCCGCATCGCGTCGGGCCAGTAGTTCGCGCCCGAGAACCCGCCCTCGGCATCGTGGTCGTAGGCATAGTCCTTGCCGTAGCCGAGGTCCTTCATTAACCGCGTCGGTGCATTCAGGATATTCGCCGGCGGACTCAGCGACCCCGTCTCCCGCGCACTCCGCATCGCCCCCTTATATCCAACATAAGCCGCGTTCGATTTGGGCGCAGTGGCCAGATACAGACACGCCTGCGCGATCGCCAGCTCGCCTTCGGGCGAGCCGAGAAAGTCGTAGCTGTCCTTCGCCGCGAGCGTCACGACGAGCGCGTTAGAATCAGCTAAGCCTATGTCTTCGCTAGCAAAACGGACCATCCGCCGTAGGAGATAAAGCGGCTCCTCGCCCGCCGTCAGCATCCGCGCCAGATAGTAGAGCGCGGCGTCGGGATCGGACCCGCGCAACGCCTTGTGCAGCGCCGAGATCAGGTTGTAGTGCCCGTCGCGGTCCTTGTCGTAGACCGCGACCCGCCGGTGGAGCAGGTCGCGCAGCCCCTCCGGCGCCAGCGCACCATCCGTCTCGATCGAAAACAGCGTCTCAACCTGGTTAAGCAGGAAGCGGCCGTCGCCGTCGGCCGACGCGACCAGCGCCTCGCGCGCCTCCGCCGTCAGCGGCAGCACGCGGCCTTCGACCGCCTCGGCGCGCGCCAGCAGCGTGTCGAGCGCGGCGGTATCGAGCCGGCGCACGATCAGCACCTGCGCCCGGCTGAGCAGCGCCGCGTTCAGTTCGAAGCTCGGGTTCTCGGTCGTCGCCCCGACCAGCACGACGGTGCCGTCCTCGACATAGGGCAGGAAGCCGTCCTGCTGTGCGCGATTGAAGCGGTGGATCTCGTCGACGAACAGCAAGGTCTGCTGCCCGGCGCGCGCGGCGGTACGCGCCTCGGCGAACAGCTTCTTGAGGTCGGCGACACCTGAGAACACCGCCGAGACGCCGACGAAGCGCATGCCGACCGCATCGGCGAGCAGCCGGGCGATCGTCGTCTTGCCGGTGCCGGGCGGCCCCCACAGCACGAGTGACGCCAGCTTACCGGCGGCGACCATCCGCCCGATCGCCCCCGCCGGTCCGGTCAGATGGCCCTGACCGACGACGTCGCCGAGCGTCCGCGGCCGCAGCCGCTCGGCGAGCGGCGGGACGGCAGCGGAAGGCGGCGGCGCGTCGGCGGCGAACAGGTCGGTCATGCCGTGCGACTAGGCCGGGCTTGAGGCAAATTGCAACGGCGGCGAACCCGGCGCGGCTTCCGCGCGTTCAACGCCGGCAACAACCAGAGGACGAGGACGATGGCCCGCACATTGGCACGCTTCAGCATTTCGGAATCCGGCGACGACTATCTGCTTCACATCGAGGACGAGGGCGGCGAGACCTTCGAGATCACCGCGACCTACGATCAGCTCGACCTGATCGTCGAGGCGATCGACGAGCATCTCGACGAGGATGCCGACGAACTCGACGAGGTCGACGAATAGTCAGACAGCCAGCACCGCGCGCGCCTGGCTGGCGAGGTACGACAGCATCGCCGTCGTCACCGGTCCGCCAGCGCGCGCGCGTGCGATACCGTCGGCGAGATGCCGCACCTTGCCGACGTGAGTCGCCAGCCATGCCGCCGTCGCCGCGATCGGGTCACCACCGGGCGGAACCACCCGCCGCATGAGGTCGAGCCGAAGTGCCTCGAAATCGCGGACCATGCCTGCCTGTAACAGGCGCTCCCACGGATCGGTGGAGGTCATCGCCGCAGCCGCACCCTTCGCCCAGTCTAGCCCGAGCGTCTCGCCGAGTTCGGTATAGGCACGCGCCGTCGCCGCCGCGTCGAGGTCGAGATCGGCGGCAAGCAGACCGACGCCGACGGCACCGTCGAGCGACTGGATGCGGACGAGCCGCGCGGCGATTTCGGGCGTGGCGCCTTCGGCGCGGACCTGCGCCGCGAAGGCGTCGACCCGCGCCTGGGGCTCGGGCCGGAGCAGGTCGGGCAACTGGTCGGTAAGCCGGGCGATGCCGGGCGCCAGCTTCCCGACCAGTGTCGACGGGCTGATGCCGTCGCCCGTCCGCAGCATGTCGGCCATCTGCGTGCGCAACGCGTCGATCGCACACATGTGCAGGTCGATCTGATCGTGACCTTTCAGCTCCGCGGTGTCGATCAGCGCCCACAGGTCGCGAAAGCCGAACAGCTCGCGGACGGCGACGAACGCCGCCGCCACTTCGTCGAGGTCGATGCCGTGTTCCTCGGCGAGTTCGAACGGCAAGGTCAGCCCGGCGCGGTTGATCAGTTCGTTCGCCAGCCGCGTCGCCACCAGCTCGCGGCGCAGGCGATGGCCGTCGATCGCCGCGGCGAATCCGTCCTGCATGGCGCGCGGGAAACCGGCATGAAGGTCGGCATCGAGCAGCGGATCGGCGATCACCGTGCTCGTCACCAAGCCATCATAGACCGCCATCTTGGCATAGGCCATGACGACCGCAAGCTCGGGACGTTCGAGGCCGCGACCGGCGTGGCTTCGCTGCGCCAGCATGTCGTCCGACACCAGCCCCTCGACGTCGCGATCGAGCTCGGCGGCGCCCGCCTCGAGCATCTGGATCAGCCGGATATGTCCGGGCAGCGCCATCACCCCGCCGCGCTCGGCGATGCTCAGCGCCTGCGTCTGGAGCATGTTGTCGCGCAGGACCAGCGCGGCTACGTCGTCGGTCATGCTCGTCAGCAGGTCGTTGCGCGCCGGCTCGCTCAGCCGCCCGGCGGCGACTTCGGCGTTCAACGCGATCTTGATGTTGACCTCGTTGTCCGAGCAGTCAACGCCGGCCGAATTGTCGATGAAGTCGGTGTTGAGCCGGCCGCCGTTCGCCGCATAGTCGATGCGTCCGGCCTGGGTCAGGCCGAGGTTGGCGCCTTCGCCGACGACCTTTGCGCCGATCGCCGCGCCGTTGATCCGGTTGGCGTCGTTGGCGCGGTCGCCGACCTCGGCGTCGCTCTCGGTCGCCGCCTTGACGTAGGTGCCGATGCCGCCGAACCACAGCAGGTCGACTTTGGCGCGGAGGATCGTCGTAATAAGCTCGGACGGCGACAGAGTCTCGGCGGCGACGCCGAGCAGGCGGCGAACCTCGGGCGTCAGCGGAATCGCCTTCTGGCTGCGCGGAAAGACGCCGCCGCCGGGCGAGATCAGCGCCTTGTCGTAATCGTCCCACGACGACCGCGGCAGCGCGAACAGCCGCCGGCGCTCGCCGAAGCTGGCGGCGGCATCGGGTGCCGGGTCGAGAAAGATGTGGCGGTGGTCGAACGCCGCGACGAGGCGGATCGTCGCCGACAGCAGCATGCCGTTGCCGAAGACGTCGCCCGACATGTCGCCGACGCCCGCGACCGTCACCGCGTCGGTCTGGATGTCGACGCCGAGCTCGCGGAAATGCCGCTGCACCGAGATCCACGCGCCGCGGGCGGTGATCGCCATCGCCTTGTGATCGTAGCCGACGCGGCCACCGCTGGCGAAGGCGTCGCCGAGCCAGAAGCCGGCGTCGAGGGCGATGCGGTTGGCGATGTCGGAGAAGGTCGCCGTGCCCTTGTCGGCGGCGACGACGAGATAGGCGTCGGGCGCATCGTGGCAGACGACGTGCGCCGGCGGGATCGGCGTCCCGTCGGGGCTCAGATTGTCGGTCAGCGAGAGCAGCGCGCGGACGAAGATCTCGTACGCCGCGGTGCCCTCGGCGAGCCAGGCGTCGCGGTTCGCCGGCGCCGGCAGCGCCTTCGGGTAGAAACCGCCTTTGGCGCCGGTCGGCACGATGACGGTGTTCTTGACCTTCTGCGCCTTGACCAGTCCCAGAACCTCGGTGCGGAAGTCGTCGCGGCGGTCGGACCAGCGCAGGCCGCCGCGGGCGATCGGCCCGGCGCGCAGGTGGATGCCCTCGACCCGCCGCGAGAACACCCAGATCTCGCGGTACGGCACCGGCGGCGGCAGGTCGGGCACGGCGTGGCTGTCGAGCTTGAACGCCAACGCCTCGGGACCGCCCGGAACGAAGGCATTGGTCCGCAGCGTCGCCGCGATCACCGCCAGGTACAGGCGAAGGATGCGGTCGTCGTCGATCGCCGCGACCGCGGCCAG
>CAXUEV010000160.1:0-4551 GCA_964250105.1 uncultured Sphingomonadaceae bacterium | reverse complement strand
GTGCGCCGCGCCGCCGGCCCCGGCGATGATCGCGCGCAGGCCGCGCGCGACGGCGGTCGCGGCATAGTCGTACAGCCGGTCGGGGGTGCGATGCGCCGAGACGACGCGCGTCTCATAGGCCACGCCGAGATCGTCGAGCGTCTCGGCGGCGGCGCGCATCGTCGTCCAGTCGGAGGTGCTGCCCATGATGATGCCGACGAGCACCATCAGTCGCGCGACCACGGATCGAGGATCGTGTCGCGCGGCACCGCCTCGGTCAGCGGATAGTCGACGGTATAATGGAGCCCGCGGCTCTCCTTGCGCCGCCGCGCCGAGCGGACGATCAGGTCGGCGACCTGGACGAGGTTCCGCAGCTCGATCAGGTCGGGCGTGACGCGGAAGTCGCTGTAATAGTCGTGGACTTCCTTGCGCAGCGTCTTGACCCGGTGCGCGGCGCGTTCGAGCCGCTTGTCGGTGCGGACGATGCCGACATAGTCCCACATGAAGCGGCGCAGCTCGGCCCAATTGTGGCTGACGACGACCTCCTCGTCGGAGTCGGTGACGCGGCTCTCGTCCCAGGCGCGGATCGGCGGCGGCACGGGCAGGCTGTCCCACCGCGCGGCGATGTCGTCGGCGACGGCGACGCCGAAGACGAGGCATTCGAGGATCGAGTTCGACGCCAGCCGGTTGGCGCCGTGGAGCCCCGACTGCGACACCTCGCCGACCGCGTACAGGCCGGGCAGGTCGGTCCGCCCGGCGATGTCGACGAGCACGCCGCCGCACGTATAGTGCGCCGCCGGCACCACCGGGATCGAGCGGACCGTGCAGTCGATGCCGAGCTCGAGCAGACGGGCGTGGATCGTCGGGAAGTGATGCGTGATGAAGCCGGCGCCGAGGTGCGTCATGTCGAGCCGGACGTGGCTGAGCCCGAGGCGCTTCATCTCGGCGTCGATCGCGCGCGCGACGACGTCGCGCGGCGCCAGCTCCATCCGCTCGTCGTAGGCCGCCATGAAGCGCGTGCCGTCGGGCAGCAGCAGGTGGCCGCCCTCGCCGCGCATCGCCTCGGTGATGAGGAAGTTCTTGACGGTCGGATGGTAGAGGCAGGTCGGATGGAACTGGTTGAATTCCATGTTCGACACGCGGCAGCCGGCGCGCCACGCCATGGCGATGCCGTCGCCGGTCGAGCCATCGGGATTGGTCGAATACTGGTAGACCCGGCTGGCGCCGCCGGTCGCCAGCACTACCGCCCGTCCCGTGATCCGCTCGACCGTCCGCGCGGCGATGTCGAGGGCATAGACGCCGTGGCAGCGGCGGTCGACGAAGCGGACGGTGTCGACATGGCGTTCGGTTATCAGGTCGACGACGGCGCGGTCGGTCGCCAGCGTGATGTTGGGATGCGCCGCCGCCGCGCGCGACAGCGCCTGCTGCACCGCCCAGCCGGTGGCGTCGTCGACATGGGCGATGCGGCGGTGGCTGTGGCCGCCTTCGCGGGTCAGGTGGAAGCGTTCGTGCCCGTCCTCGCCCGAATTGAACGGCACGCCGATCGCCGCCAGCCGGTCGATCGCGACCGCGGCATGTTCGGCGACATAGGTGACGGTGGCGCGGTCGTTCAACCCGCCGCCGGCGATCATCGTGTCCTCGACATGGCTGTCGATCGTGTCGCCGGGTTCGAGCACCGCGGCGATCCCGCCCTGCGCCCAGGCGGTCGAGCCCGAGGCGACGTCGCCCTTCGACAACACGACGACGCGGAAGCGGTCGGCCAGCCCGAGCGCCGCGGTCAGCCCGGCCGCCCCCGAACCGACGACGACGACGTCGTACGCCGCACCCTCAGCCACCGATCGTCTCGACGCGGCGGGTCAGTTCGAGGAAGACGTCCTCGAGGTCGGCCTCGGTGGTCGAGACATCGACGATGCCGAGCCCGGCGTCGGTCAGGCGGTGGAGGATCTCGCCCGCCTGGACCTCGCGCTTGTCGTAGGTGATGCTCAGCGTCCGCGCGCCCCTGATCTCGGCACGTTCGCCGAGCCCGTCGGGCAACTGGCCGAGGTCGTGGTCGACCGTCACCAGCAGCACCTTGTCGCGCGCCGTCGCCAGCAGCGTCGAGGTAAGGTCGTTCGCCACCACCCGGCCGCGGTCGACGATGGCGATGCGGTCGCACAGCGCCTCGGCCTCCTCGAGATAATGCGTGGTCAGCACGACCGTCGTGCCGCCGGCGTGGAGTTCGCGGACGTATTGCCACAGCTGGGCGCGGAGCTCGATGTCGACGCCGGCGGTCGGCTCGTCGAGCACCAGCACCGGCGGGGCATGGACCATCGCCTTCGCCACCAGCAGGCGGCGCTTCATGCCCCCCGACAGGGTGCGGGCATAGGCGTGCGCCTTGTCGTCGAGGCGGACCGCACGCAGCAGCTCCATCGTCCGCCGCCGCTTCTTCGGCACGCCGTACAGCCCGGCCTGCAGCTCGAGCGTCTCGAACGGGGTGAAGAAGGCGTCGAACAGGATCTCCTGCGGCACGATGCCGATCGACGCCTTGGCGTTGCGCGGGTGCTCGTCGATGTCGAAGCCCCAGATCTCGGCGGTCCCGGCCGACTTCCGCACCAGCCCGGCGAGGATGTTGATCAGCGTCGACTTGCCGGCGCCGTTCGGCCCGAGCAGCCCGAAGATGCTGCCGCGCGGGATGTCGAGGTCGATCCCCTCGAGCGCACGCTTGCCGCCGGCATAGGTCTTCTCGAGGCCGCGGATCGCGATGGCGGATTGGGTCATGCGCCAAGGGGATAGCCGCCGCGCCGACCAGCGACAAGGGCGGCCGTCGGTCCTAAAGATAGGCTAAGGACAGGCTAGTGAGGCGCTCGCGCGAAGTTCTGGTTCTCGGATTTAATATATGTAACCAGATAGGATGAAGGCGTCGCCGATTAAAGGTGTACGACGGCCGTGGGGTTGTAGGACAGCGAAATTTAGCGTCCTCACAAGGGTATTCACACGGCATCGACTTCGTCAGCGTCGATCCGAAAATCGAGAATGGCAGGATCGATCTCGATCGGATCGGCGGCGAGCCGCGCTGCCACGCAATAGCGCATGGCAGCTTCGTCGATCGGACGGTCGACGCGGTCGCAGGCATCGGCGATCATCGTCTTCATCCGCTTGACGGCATGTTCGAGTTCGGTAAGTTCTTGAAAACGTTCGGCAGCGCTAGCCATGACGGTTTCCAATATGTGCATCGATGTGTATACGGCGAGCGCGAGCACCATTCAACCGGCTTGCAGCTTTCGAAAGTCCGCGCCTGCGGCCTTCCGTCCGCCGGCGGGCTTTGCTAAGCCCCAAGTCATGCCGACGATCCCGCCGCCCGAAGTCTTCTACGTCGACGCCACGCGTGTCGCCTGCGACGGCGACGAGGAGGGTGGGCCGAACGGGCATCCGCGGGTCTATCTGCAGATGGGCGCGAGCGGCTATGCCGACTGCGGCTATTGCGACCGGCGGTTCATCCTCGCCGGCGGCCCGGCCGATCTTCGCTAGGACCGCGCGGGCGGCGCTGCTGCTGACATCGGCGGCGGCAGCGGCGGCGAACGCGCCGTATCTCGAGATCGCTGCGACGCCGCAGCCGCTGGTGCGGACGCAGGTCAAGAACGCCGACCTTATCGTCCGCGTCGCGCTCGGCTTTGACAAGGCGCTGCTGCTCAACCTCGCCGCTGCCGAGCGCGCCGGGCTGAAGGCGTTCCCGCTGATCGGCAAGCAGAAGTTCACCAACCGGCTGATGCCGGGCGGACGAGCGGTGGTCCGCGGCAACCTCTACGACGCCGCGTTCGCCGGGCTGGCGAAGACGTCGGTGCCGACCCTGTGGTTCGACAAGACGCTCGCCGAGGACGCCGACGGCGTCGTCTCGGCGCTGGCGCTGCCGGCCGACCGCGTCGTCGTCACGCAAGCGGCTGCACCGCGCGGCGGCAGCGTCCATGCCATCACGCGCGCCGGCAAAGGCGACGCCGCGATCCGGGCGCAGGTCGCGGGTGCCAAGGTCATGGTCATCCTCGACCTGCGCTCGCCCGAGACGCTGTTCAACGGCAGCGCCGCGCAGCTGTTCGTGCAGGCGGGACTGGTCCGCCGCACCGGCAGGGTCGGGCTGTGGACGCCGTTCCCCGGCACCGCGCTGCCGTTCGAGCGGCTGGCGCCCGCCGCCGGCGCCACCTTCTTGGGCCTGCCGCTGGTCGTCCCGGCGGCGCGCGTCACCGAGGCGCAGTATCGCGCGCTCGACGCCAAGGCCAAGGCCGGGACCAGCACCGCCGACCAGGACGCCGACGCGATCACCGTGACCGCCAACCGGAAGCGGGCGCAGGCGCCGTGGGTGCTGATCGGCCGCGACGTGCTCGACCGGTGCAGCCGGATCGAGCTCGACCGGCCCGGCGCCCGCTGGCTGCTGACGTGCAATTTCGCCGCGGCGGGTTGAGCGATCGGCGGTGTTGATCTCGATCTGTTCGCCGGTCTCGGCGTCTTCCAAAGTGATGATGCCGATGTTCGGGAGCGTCTCCTCGCGCTGGTCGTCGATCCGGATCGCGATCAGGTCGTGGCGCCGGCTCGTGACCGTGA
>CAXUEV010000159.1:0-4556 GCA_964250105.1 uncultured Sphingomonadaceae bacterium | reverse complement strand
CGGATCGTCGCGGTCAAGCAGCGCGAGTTCCACACGCTGAAGACGGTGCTCGGCGGCTGCTACAAGCACTCGCCGGTGCTCGCGGCCGAGGACGATGCGGCCGATCCCGCCGACCCCGACGATCGTCGCTACGTGCCGTCGAGCCGCGTCGGCTGCCTCGCGCCGCATCTGTGGCGGGCCGACGGAAGGTCGCTTTACGATCTGTTCGGGTCGAGCTTCGCGCTGGTCGCGCGGGACGACGCCGACCTCGATGAGGTTCGCGAATTCGTCGCCGACGCCGGCCGGCGCGGAATTGCGCTGGCCACGGTGTACATCATGGCGGACGAGGCGGAGGGACGCTACGATCGGCCGCTGACGCTGGTGCGGCCGGACCAATATGTCGCCTGGCGCGGCGCGCGCTGGTCCGGCGAGGTGTTCGACCGGGTCGCCGGATGGCTGCCGGCGATGCCCGGCGGGAGAGGGTCGACGAACGATGTGCCGTCGGATGTCCGTGACTATGCGCCGAGCGGCGTGTGATGCCTGAGTGCCGCGGCGAGCGGTTCGTCGAGCGCGTCGGCGCGTGGCGCGTCTCCGGTCTTCGGCGGACGCCGGAGAGACCAGCCGCTCCGGAGGTGCCGCTGATCGTTGCGCTGCACGGCGGCACCTACACCTCGGCCTATTTCGACCTGCCCGGCTTCTCGCTGCTCGACCGCGCCGCCCGTGCCGGCATACCGGTCGTCGCGCTCGACCGGCCATGCTACGGCGAGACGACGTCGCTCGAGCCCGGCCGCGAGACGATCGGCAACAGCGCCGACCGGCTCGACGCGATCATCGCCGGCCTCGTCGCGCACGAGCCGCGCCGCAGGATCGTCCTGCTCGGTCATTCGATCGGCGCAGCGATCGCGCTGACGATCGCCGCGCGCCGGCCGTCGTGGCCGCTGGCCGGCGTGGCGGCGTCGGGCCTGTGTCTCGACAGTCCGCCCGAAGCCGGTGCGGCGTGGGCGAGCCTGCCCGAGACGACGATGGTCGACCTCCCGCCGGCGCTCAAGGACGCGGTTATGTTCGGTCCCGCGGGCTCGTTCGACCCGGCGGTGCCCGAGGCCGGGCATGCGGCCGACGCGCCGGTCCCGCGCGCCGAGCTGATCGATATCGCACTGGGCTGGCCGACGGTCGCCGCCGACATTCTCGGCAGCGTCAGGGTCCCCGTGCACTACCGCCTCGGCGAGCATGATCGCCTATGGGCCGCGAGCGACGGCGAGGTCGCGCGGTTCGCGGCGACCCTGTCCGCAGCGTCCGTTGTCGACGCCGCCCTGCTCCGCGACACCGGCCATTGCATCGACTGGCATCACGGCGGCGCCGGCTTGCAACGCGACCAGATCGAGTTCGCCCGCCGCTGTGCAGTAACGGCACGCTGAAGACATGCCCGACGCGCCGACGCTGGATATCGACCTCTTCGCCGACGCCAGCCTCGTCGACCCGTTCGACGATTATCGCCGGTTGCGCGACGCGGGCGCGTTGGTCCGGCTCGATCGGCCCGACGTGTTCGCGATCGGCCGGTTCGACGATGTCCAGGCGGCGCTGCGCGCCGCGACGGTCCTCGTCAGCGGCGAGGGCGTCGGTTTCGGAGCGGCGTTCAACGCTCCGAAAGGCCAGAACGTCCTTCAGACCGACGGCGAGGTCCACCGCCGCATGCGCGGCACGGTGATCCAGCCGCTGTTGCCGGCGGCGCTGCGCGAGGTGCGTCCCGACCTGAAGGCGCTGATCGCAGCGCGGGTCGCCGCGTTGAAGGGGCGCGGCCGGTTCGACGCGATGACCGCGCTCGCCGCCTTCCTGCCGGTCGAGGCGGTGTCGCATCTCGTCGGGCTGCCCGGCGCCGGCCGCGAGCGGATGCTCGACTGGGCAGCGGCGGCGTTCAACGTGATCGGCCCCGACCAGTTTCCCGACGATGTCGCGACGATGAGGGAGGCCTTCGCCTATATGTCGAGCCTGCGCGACGACGAGGTGCGCGACGGCAGCTGGGCCGCCTCGCTGTTCGCCGCCGCCGACAGCGGCCGCTTGAGCCGTGCCGAGGCGATGGCGGCGATCAGCGCCTATGTCATCCCCAGCCTCGACACGACGATCCTCGCCAAGGGCCACCTGCTCTACAATCTCGCCACCAACCCGGACCAGTGGGCGATGCTGCGCGCGCGGCCCGATCTCATTCCCGCCGCCGTGCTCGAAGGCGTCCGCCACAGCGCGGTGATCCGCTGGTTCGCGCGGGTCGCCGACGCCGACTACAGCGTCGGCGACGGCGTCGTGCCTGCGGGCGCGCGCGTCATGCTGCTCTACGGCTGCGCCAACCGCGACGAGCGCCATTACGCCGATCCGGACCGCTTCGACATCCTGCGCGACGCGCGCGACCATCTCGCCTGGGGGACCGGCCCGCACATGTGCGCCGGCCTGCACCTCGCGCGGATCGAGATGGAGGTGCTGCTCGAGGCGCTGGTCGAGGCGGAGGTCGAGCTGGCCGCCGCGACGCCGGTCGTCGGCACCAACCGCGGCCTCTACGGCTTCACGAGCCTGGCATTCGAACTCCGCTGAACCGCCTGCGGCGAAAACATCCGAGCCGCCTGCGGCTCGTCGGCCAAGTCCCTGCAACGCTGGTGCGCCCGGCTGGGTTCGAACCAGCGACCTCAGGATTAGAAGTCCCGTGCTCTATCCAGCTGAGCTACGGGCGCGTCCGTGCTACGCCTATCTGAAATTGTCGGCGTAGGTCTGGAGCTTGAGCGTATGCGCGCCGAGCGACGTGACCTC
The DNA here is from genome assembly GCA_964250105.1 of uncultured Sphingomonadaceae bacterium. Lineage (GTDB taxonomy): Bacteria > Pseudomonadota > Alphaproteobacteria > Sphingomonadales > Sphingomonadaceae > Polymorphobacter_B. The sequence goes on along the minus strand of CAXUEV010000159.1, from coordinate 1,784 downwards.
ATAGTCGAGGTTGTTGGCGACGGCATAGGCGACGGCGCCGGCGCGATCGTCGAACGTCAGCCGGACCTGGCCGTTGGTGTCGCCCGAGCCGGTCCAGCCGGTCAGCGGGTCGAGCCGCTTGCGCTCGGCCGGCTCGTACTCGAGCAGCCACTGGCCGACCTTGGCCCGGCCCGACTGCATCGAGCTCTTCGGCCGTTGATGGATGCGCGCCTTCATCGCCCGCAGTTGCGCGATGCCGCCGCCGCGGTCAAGCCGTCCGTGAGTGCAGCGTCAGTCACGCGCGGCGACGACCTTCGGCGCGGCGGCGAACGGGGTGATGCCGAAGCGCGGATAGATCTCGCTCGGAAAATAGACGGTGCCGTCCTTGACCACCATGGCGATCGTCTTGATCGCCTTGAGGTCGCGGGTCGGGTCGCCGGGGACGAGGAAGAAGTCGGCGAGCTTGCCCTTGGCGACCGAGCCGCGCGACTGGTCCTGGCCGAGATAGGCGGCGACGTCGTACGTCGCCAGCTTGACGATCTCGGCCGGGCTCATGCCGGCGCGCAGGTACAGCTCGAGCTCGCGGTGGTAGCTGAACGAGCCGCCGGTGTCGGTGCCGGGCACGATGAAGACGCCGCGGTCGTGGAGCATCGCCACCGTCGCGATGATCTTGTCGAAGGCGTCGCGGTACGCCTGGTCGTCGCCCGGCGCCGAGGTGTCGGCCAGCGCCTTCTTCGCGTCGCGCTGGAAGCCGATCGGCATATGGTCGAAATAATCGGCCATGCCAGGCGGCACCTGCCCGTCGCGGTCGAGCGTCAGCCGCTCGTGGATGCCGACGGTCGGGTCGATCGCCTTGTGCCCGTCGACCATCAGCTGGATCGTCCGCTGGACCTTCGCGCTTTCGAGGTCGAGCGTCTGGAAGCGCTTGAGCGCGGTCAGCCGCAGCAGGGAGCGGGTGTCCTCGGTCGGCGCCAGTACCCAGCCGAGCATGAACTGGTTGATGTGCGTCATCTCGTCGTAGCCGGCGGCGATCATCGCGTCGGCGGTCGAGAAGGCGGGGACGTGGCCGGCGACGCGCAGGCCGAGCCTGTGCGCCTCGGCGACGATCGACGGCACCCATGCCGGGTTCATGCTGTTGTAGATCTTGACCTGCCAGTAGCCGCGCGCGGCGTACCAGCGGACCGCGGCGACCGCCGCCGCCTCGCTGTCGACGACGATGCCGTTCTGCGCGCTGAACGGGCTCCTGCCCTCGATGAAGCCGCTGCGGACGACGCGCGGCCCGGCGACGATGCCGGCGTCGATCCGGTCGATCAGCTGCGCCAGCACGGCGTTGTCGTTGCCCATGTCGCGGACGGTGGTGATGCCGGCGGCGATCTGCAGCAGCGCCTGGTCCTGGCCGAGATGCGCGTGCATGTCGGTCATGCCGGCGATCAGCGTGCCGCCGGCGCCGTCGATCACCGTCTCGCCCGGCGTCGCCGGGCTGTCGGCGGGCTCGACCGCGGCGATGACATGGCCGGCGACGACGACCGCGACCGGCGCGGTCAGCGCCTTCGTCGCGGGATCGAAGACGCGGACGTTCTTGATCCGCACCGGCCCGCCGTAGCGATGCCCGACCGCCCGCTGCATGGCGACGTCGCGGTCGGTCGCCCATTGCGCCGCGAGCCCGCGCAGCCGTTCCTCCTCGTCCTCGTAGCCGGCGCGGATGACGACCGACTCGGGCTCGATCTCGGCGAACAGCGCGCCCGACGCGTCGAGCAGGACGGTCGTCGGCTCGAGGTCGATGCCGCCGATCGTATAGGCGGTCA
>CAXUEV010000158.1:0-4561 GCA_964250105.1 uncultured Sphingomonadaceae bacterium | reverse complement strand
GCGGCGACCGCGGCCCGGCGCGAAGCCGAGAAGCGCGCGATCGAGGAGGAGATGGCGCTCGAAGCAGCCGAGGCCGACGATGCCGGCAATTCCAGCGATACCGACAGTGCCGCTATGCCGCCCGACGAAAGCCGCGCCGGCACGGGCGACGACCGCGTCCTGGACGTGACGTTTCGATCCGACGTGGCGTCAGCTTCGTCAACTTCCGATCCGCCGCGGCCCCGGGGCACGCCGCCCGAGCCGTCGCCCGGGTGGCGGCCGCCGCCCTGGGCGGTGCGGATCCTGTGATCCGCGCGCCGCGATATCAGGCGCTCGCGGTTTCCTTGGCGAAGACGCGCACCGGCTCCTTGGTGCCGCCGACGACGTCCTTGTCGACGACGACCTCGTCGACGCCGTCCATGCCGGGGAGCTCGAACATCGTGTCGAGCAGGATCGACTCCATGATCGAGCGCAGGCCGCGCGCGCCGGTCTTGCGCTCGATCGCACGCTTCGAGATCGACGCCAGCGCGTCGGTGGTGAACGACAGCTTGACGCCCTCCATCTCGAACAGGCGGGCGTACTGCTTCGACAGCGCGTTCTTCGGCTCGGTCAGGATCTTGATCAGCGCCGCCTCGTCGAGATCCTCGAGCGTGGCGATCACCGGCAGGCGGCCGATGAACTCGGGGATCAGTCCGAACTTGAGCAGATCCTCGGGCTCGCACTGGCGGAGCATCGCGCCGGTGCGGCGCTCGTCGGGGCCGGCGACGTGCGCGCCGAAGCCGATCGACTTGCCCTGGAGCCGGTCGCCGATGATCCGCTCGAGCCCGTTGAACGCGCCGCCGCAGATGAACAGGATGTTGGTCGTGTCGACCTGGAGGAACTCCTGCTGCGGATGCTTGCGCCCGCCCTGCGGCGGCACGGAGGCGGTCGTGCCCTCCATGATCTTGAGCAGCGCCTGCTGGACGCCCTCGCCCGAGACGTCGCGCGTGATCGAGGGGTTGTCGGCCTTGCGGCTGATCTTGTCGATCTCGTCGATATAGACGATGCCGCGCTGCGCCCGCTCGACGTTGTAGTCCGACGCCTGGAGCAGCTTCAGGATGATGTTCTCGACGTCCTCGCCGACATAGCCGGCCTCGGTCAGCGTCGTCGCATCGGCCATGGTGAAAGGCACGTCGAGGATGCGCGCCAGCGTCTGGGCGAGCAGCGTCTTGCCGCATCCCGTCGGCCCGACGAGCAGGATGTTCGACTTGGCGAGCTCGACCTCGGCCCCCTTGGCACCGTGGTTGAGCCGCTTGTAATGGTTGTGGACCGCGACCGACAGCACGCGCTTGGCGTGGCTCTGGCCGATGACATAGTCGTCGAGGACCTTGCAGATCTCGCGCGGGGTCGGCACGCCGTCCTTGGTCTTGACCAGCGCGGTCTTCGTCTCCTCGCGGATGATGTCGTTGCACAGCTCGACGCATTCGTCGCAGATGAACACCGTCGGGCCGGCGATGAGCTTGCGGACCTCGTGCTGGCTCTTGCCGCAGAACGAGCAGTACAGCGTGTTCTTCGAGTCCCCGCCAGTCAACTTGGTCATGGGTATCCTTTCGCGCGCTTGGGCGCCAGTCTAGCGGCTTTTCGCGCGGTGCGGCAAGGGCCGTCGTCGTGCCGCTGCCATGATAACGTAACACACCGCCGGCTGGCGGCGCATGGTCACGCCGCCTTGAGGCTCTCGCCTTCGAGCGGCGTCGGGCGCTTGTCCTCGATCGTGTCGATCAGGCCGAAGACCTTCGCCTCCTCCGCCGACAGGAACTTGTCGCGCTCCATCGCCCGCTCGATGACGTCGAGGGTCTGGCCGGTATGCTTGACGTAGAGCTCGTTCATCGCATGCCGGACGCGGAGGATCTCCTTCGCCTGGATCTCGATGTCGGTCGCCTGGCCCTGCGCGCCGCCCGACGGCTGGTGGACCATGATCCGCGCGTTCTTCAGCGCGACGCGCATGCCGGGTTCGCCGGCGGCGAGCAGGAAGCTGCCCATCGACGCCGCCTGGCCGATGCACACCGTGCCGACCTTGGGGCGGATGTACTGCATCGTGTCGTAGATCGCCATGCCCGCCGTGATCACCCCGCCCGGCGAGTTGATGTACATATAGATGTCCTTCTTCGGGTTCTCCGATTCGAGGAACAGCAGCTGGGCGACGATCAGCGACGCCATATGGTCCTCGACCTGGCCGGTGACGAAGACGATGCGCTCGCGCAGCAGGCGCGAGTAGATGTCGAACGACCGCTCGCCGCGGTTCGACTGCTCGATGACGATGGGAACGAGGCCGCCGACGATGTCGGCGTGGTCTGCACTGGTCATCTTGGCTCCGTGGTCGTTCGAGCGGGGGTCACCCTGCCAACATCGGCCCGAACGCCGCGGGCTTCAAGCCCCGGCGTGGCCGTGCCCGGCATGGTCGTGGTCGTGGTCGCAATCGGGGCCGTGGACGTGGACATGGTGGGCCGGGCTCTCGTCCTCGCTCTCGATCTCGGCGGCGAGCGTCGCGCGGTCGACGACGCGTTCGCTGACCGCGGCCTGGCCGATCAGGAAGTCGACGACCTTGTCCTCGTACAGCGGCGCCCGCAGCTGCGCCGCGGCCATCGCATTCTCCTGGAAGTACTTGACAACCTGCGGCTGTTCGGCGCGGGCGTACTTCGCCGCCTCCTGGCCAACGAGGCGGTTCATCTCGGCCGACGTCACCTGGACGTCGTTCGCCCGGCCGATCTCGGCGAGCAGCAGCCCGAGGCGGACGCGGCGCTCGGCGATGCGGCGATACTCGTCGCGGTCGGCGTCGGTGCCCTCCCCGTCCTCGGTCTCGACCTGCTGCCAGATCTGCGCGAACTCGGCGTCGACCATCGACTGCGGCACGGCGAAGTCGTGCGTGTCGGCGAGCGCGTCGAGCAGCTTGCGCTTCATATGGGTGCGCGTCATCTGGCCGAGCTCGGCCTCGACCTGGTCCTTGAGGATCTCCTTGAGCGCGTCGAGCGTGTCGATGCCGAGGCCCTTGGCCCACGCATCGTCGAGCACCACCGGCGCCGCGGTCAGCACCTCGCCGACCGTCACGGCGAACTGCGCGGCGCGGCCGGTCAGGTAGGCGACGTTGTAGTCGGCCGGGAAGGTGACGTCGACGGTGCGCGCCTCGCCCGCAGTCGCGCCGACGAGCTGGTCCTCGAAGCCGGGGATCAGGCCGCCCGCGCCGAGCTCGACGCGCATGCCCTCGCCCTTGCCGCCGTCGAACGGCTCGCCGTCGACCGTGCCGACGAAGTCGATGACGACCGTGTCGCCCAGCGCCGCGGCATGCCCCTCGGGCGCCGGCTCGAACCGCTTCTGGCGGTCGGCGAGCCGCTTGAGCGCGGCGTCGACCTCGTCCTCGCCGGGCTCGACGACGAGCTTCTCGAGCGCCAGCCCGTCGATCTTCGGCGCCTCGATCACCGGCAGCACCTCGACCGCGACGGTGAAGTCGACGTCCTGTCCCGCCGCCGGCGGCGCCGCGAGGTCGATCTGCGGCTGCATCGCCGGGCGCAGGCTGTGCTCGGCGATCAGCTGCTGCATGCCGTCGTTGACCGCCTCCTGCAGCGCCTCGCTGCGCATCGCCGCGCCGTGCATCTTGCGGACGAGGTTGAGCGGCACCTTGCCGGGGCGGAAGCCGGGCATCTTGACCTGCGCCGCGACCTTGCCGAGCTGCGCGTCGACGCGGGCCTCGATCTCGGCGGCGGCGATGCTGACGCTATATTCGCGCTTCAGCCCCTCGTTCAGCGTCTCGGCGATGCGCATGTCGTCATCCGTCTTTCTGTCTGGGTCGGCGTGGTGCGGGCGAAGGGACTCGAACCCCCACATCTCACGATACTGGTACCTAAAACCAGCGCGTCTACCAATTCCGCCACGCCCGCGAAGCAAGCGGCGGCTTATATGCAGTCGCCCCGCGGGGTGCAAGCCGCGCCGCTAGCGCTGGCGGCGGCCGCAGAAGAAGGTCGAGCGCCCGCCCTGGACGATCCGTTCGACGACGCCGCGGCCGTCGGGACACGCCTCGCCCTCGCGGCCGTAGACGCAGAACTGCTTCTGGAAATAGCCGAGCGTGCCGTCGACCTGGACATGGTCGCGCAGGCTCGATCCGCCGGCGGCGATCGCCGATCCGAGCGTCGCCCGGATCGCGGGCACCAGCTTGCGCAGCCGCGCCGCCGACACGGTGCCGGCCGCGCGCCGCGGATCGATGCCGGCGAGGTAGAGCGCCTCGCACGCGTAGATGTTGCCGAGCCCGGCGACGATCCGCTGGTCGAGCAGCAGCGGCTTGACCGGTGCGATACGGCCGGCGAAGCGCCGCGCCAGATAGGCCGGCGTCAGCCCAGGTCCGAGCGGCTCGGGCCCCAGGTCCACGAACGGCGCATAGGCGGCGAGCGCCGCGGTCGGCACGAGGTCGAGCGAGCCGAAGCGGCGGGCGTCGTTGAACGCGACGACATGGCCGTCGTCGGCGGTGAAGACCACATGGTCGTGGCGGCCGAGGTCGGCCGGATCGAGCCGCATCCGCCCCGACATGCCGAGGTGGAAGACGAGCGTGTCGTCG
>CAXUEV010000157.1:0-4589 GCA_964250105.1 uncultured Sphingomonadaceae bacterium | reverse complement strand
GGCGGCGTTCGACGGCGCGCTGACCGACCTGCAGACGTCCGACCTCGGCCCGCTCGCCGCGCTGGTCGTGTCCCCGGGCGTGCCGCGCGACGTCCCGCTCCTGTGCCGCGCGAATGCCGCCGGCACCCCGGTGATCGGCGACATCGAGCTCTTCGCCCGCGCCCGCCCCGAACTCCCCCCGCACCGCGTCGTCGGCATCACCGGGACTAACGGCAAGTCGACGACGACCGCGCTGATCCACCATATCCTCGTCGCCGCCGGGGTGCCCGCGCGCCTGGGCGGCAACATCGGCGTGCCGATCCTGGCGACCGACCCGCTGCCCGCCGGCGGCGTCTATGTCCTTGAATTGTCTAGCTTCCAGCTCGACCTGACCGACAGCCTCGACTGCGACGTCGCCGTCCTGCTCAACATCACGCCCGACCATCTCGACCGCCACGGCACGATGGCCGCCTACGCCGCCGCCAAGGCGCGCCTGTTCGCGATGCAGGGCGCCGGCCACCACGCGGTGATCACCGGCGACGACGACTATTCGCGCGCCATCCCCCACACCCCGGTCGAAAAGGTAACGAATCAAGCATCTTGGCCCGCATTGCAGGGACCGCACAATGCGCAGAACGCCGCCGCCGCGATCGCCGCCTGCCGCCACCTCGGCCTCGCCGACGACGCGATCGAAGCGGGCCTGCGCACCTACCCCGGCCTGCCGCACCGCATGGAGCGCGTCCGCGAGGTCGGCGGCGTCGCCTGGGTCAACGACAGCAAGGCGACCAACCCGACGTCGGCCGCCCCCGCGCTCGCCGCCTTCGCCCGCGTCCACTGGATCGCCGGCGGCCTGGCCAAGACCGCGGAGCTCGACGCCTGCCTGCCCCATCTCGGCCACGTCCGCGCCGCCTATCTGATCGGCGAGGCCGCCCCGCTGTTCGTGCAAATCCTTGAAAACCGTGTCGAAACCATTGCCGCCGGTACGCTCGATCGCGCCGTCGCCCTCGCCGCCGCCGCGGCGCGGCCGGGCGACACGGTGCTGCTGTCGCCGGCGTGCGCCTCGTTCGACCAGTTCGCCGACTATGCCGCGCGCGGCGACGCGTTCCGCACCCTGGTGGAGGCCCTGTGAAGCATCTGTCGCGCAACGACCGCACGATCGTCGGCCGCTGGTTCTGGACGATCGACAAGGTGCTGCTGACGCTCGTGCTGCTGCTGATCGGGCTCGGCGTCATCGCCGTCGCCGCCGCCTCGCCCGCCGCCGCGCACCGCTATTCGGGCGGCAGCGTCCGCATCGACGAGCTGTTCTACCTCAAGCGCCAGCTCCTCTGGGTCCTCGCCGGCGTGCCGCTGATGCTGGCGACGTCGATGCTGCCGATCGCCTGGGCCAAGCGCGCGGCGATCGCGGCGACGGTCGTCTTCCTCGCCGCGATGTTCGCGGTGCCCTTCGTCGGCGCCGAGGTCAACGGCGCGGTCCGCTGGATCCAGCTCCCCGGCTTCGCCTTCCAGCCGTCGGAGTTCCTCAAGCCCGCCTTCGTCGTCACCACCGCGTGGCTCCTCGCCGCGCGCTTCGACGACGACCGGCTGCCGACGATGCAGCTGTCGTTCGCCCTCCTCGCGGTCGTCGCCGCGCTCCTCGTCAAGCAGCCCGACTTCGGCCAGACGGCGCTGTTCGCCTTCGTCTGGCTGATCCAGGCGATCCTCGCCGGCATGAGCCTGCTCGTCATCGGCGGGCTCGTCTGCCTCGCCGTCGGCGCGATGGGCATCGCCTATGTGACGGTCGACCATGTCGCCAGCCGCATCGACCATTTCATCAAGGGCACCGGCGACACCTACCAGATCGACCGCGCGCTCGACTGCTTCAAGGCCGGCGGGCTGTTCGGCGCCGGCCCCGGCGAGGGCCAGATGAAGTTCCGCCTGCCCGAGGCGCACACCGACTATATCTTCTCGGTCATCGGCGAGGAGTTCGGCGCGATCGCCTGCTTCATGCTCGCCGTCCTCTACCTCGCGATCGTCGCCCGCGTCCTCCTCCAGCTGCTCGACGAGGAGGAGCCGTTCCTGTTCCTCGCCGGCGCCGGCCTCGCGCTCGGCTTCGGCATCCAGGCGGCGACCAACATGGCGGTCAACCTCAGCCTGCTGCCGTCGAAGGGGATGACGCTGCCGTTCGTCAGCCACGGCGGCTCGTCGTTCCTCGCGCTGTCGCTCGGCATGGGGCTGCTCCTCGCGCTGACGCGGCGCAACCCGTATCTGAAGGCGTCGCCCTACGCGCAGGCGGCCGGCGCGACATGACCGCGTCGCACATCGTCGTCGCCGCCGGCGGCACCGGCGGCCATATGGTCCCGGCGCACGTGCTTGCCGGCGAGCTGCTGCGGCGCGGCCACCGCGTGACGCTGCTGACCGATGCCCGCGGCCTGCGTTTCCCCGGCCTGTTCGATGGCGTCGCCACGCGGATCGTCGAGTCGGCGGTGCCCGGCGGCGTCCTCGGCTGGCTGGCGTCGCTGCGCCGCATCGCCCGCGGCCGGCGCGAGGCGAAGGCGTTCCTCCGCGCCGAGCGCGTCGCCGCCGTCGTCGGCTTCGGCGGCTATCCGTCGCTGCCGCCGCTGCTCGCCGCCATGTCGCTCGGCCGGCCGGCGATCCTCCACGAACAGAATGCCGTGCTCGGCCGCGTCAACCGCCTGCTCGCGGGGCGCGCGGCGCGGATTGCGACGAGCTTCGCCGCGACCGAGCGGCTGCCCGAATGCCACGCGGCGAAGACGGTATTCACCGGCCTGCCGGTGCGCGACGACATCGTCGCCGTCGGCGCCGCCGCCTATCCGCCCGCCGACGGCCGCCTCGAACTGCTCGTCGTCGGCGGCAGCCAGGGCGCGCGGATCCTGTCGCAGGTCGTGCCGGCGGCGGTCGGCCTGCTGCCGCACGACCTCCGCGTCCGCCTCCGCGTCACCCAGCAGTGCCGGCCCGAGGACCTCGCCACCGTCCGCGCCGCCTATGCCGAGCAGGCGACCGACGCCGTGCTCGAGACCTATTTCGCCGATTTCGCCGGCCGCCTCGCCGCGGCGCACCTCGTCGTCGCGCGGTCGGGCGCGTCGACGATGGCCGAGCTGTCGGTCGCCGGCCGCCCGGCGGTCCTCGTCCCCTATGCCGCCGCGACCGACGACCACCAGGCGGCGAACGCGCGCGGTTTCGTCGCCGCCGGCGGCGGGCCGATGCTGCGCGAGGCCGATTTCACCCCCGCCGCGCTCGCCGCCGCGCTGGTTTCGCTTCTCGCCGCGCCGCAGGCGCTGGCAAATGCCGCGCACGCGGCTAAGACGACCGGGCGCCCCGACGCCGGGGCGCGCCTCGCGGAGATCGCGATCACCCTCGGAACCCGCGCATGACCGGCATCGCCCGCGACATCGGCACGATCCATTTCGTCGGCATCGGCGGCATCGGCATGTCGGGCATCGCCGAGGTCATGCACAATCTCGGCTATACGGTGCAGGGCTCCGACGTCGCCGAGTCGTACGTCGTCGAGGGGCTGCGCGCACGCGGCATCGCCGTCACGATCGGCCATGCCGCGGCGAACCTCGGCGACGCCGCCGTCGTCGTCATCTCGACCGCGATCAAGCGCAGCAACCCCGAGGTCGCGACGGCGACCGAGCGGCGCCTGCCCGTCGTCCGCCGCGCCGAGATGCTCGCCGAGCTGATGCGGCTGAAGTCGACCGTCGCCGTCGCCGGCACCCACGGCAAGACGACGACGACGTCGATGATCGCTGCGCTGCTCGACGCCGGCGGCATCGACCCGACCGTGATCAACGGCGGCATCATCAACACCTACGGCTCGAACGCGCGGCTCGGCGCGGGCGAGTGGATGGTCGTCGAGGCCGACGAATCCGACGGCAGCTTCCTCCGCCTCCACGGCACCATCGCCGTCGTCACCAACATCGATCCCGAACATCTCGACCATTACGGCGACTTCGCCGCGGTCAAGGCGGCGTTCGTCGAGTTCGTCGAGCATGTGCCGTTCTACGGCGCCGGCGTGCTGTGCCTCGACCATCCCGAGGTCCAGGCGCTGCTGCCCAAGGTCGGCGACCGCCGCATCATCACCTACGGCTTCTCCGCCCAGGCCGACGTCCGCGGCGAGGCCGTCGTGCCGGTGCCCGGCGGCAACCGCTTCGCCGCCGTCGTCCGCGACCGCAGCGGCGGCGAGCGCCGGATCGAGCCGCTCGAACTGCCGATGCCGGGGCGCCACAACGTCCAGAACGCGCTCGCCGCGGTCGCCGTCGCGGTCGAGCTCGGCATCGGCGACGCCGCGATCGCCGCCGGCTTCGCCCGCTCCGGCGGGGTCAAGCGGCGCTTCACTAAGGTCGGCGAGGTCACCCTTCCAGGCGGCACGGTGACGGTCATCGACGACTACGGCCATCACCCGGTCGAGATCCGCGCGGTGCTCGCCGCGGCGCGCGAAGGCGCCGCCGGCCGCGTTGTCGCCGTCGTCCAGCCGCACCGCTTCACCCGCCTCGAATCGCTGATGGCCGAGTTCCAGACCGCGTTCAACGACGCCGATATCGTCGTCGTCGCCCCCGTCTACGCCGCCGGCGAGCTGCCGATCGCCGGCGTCGACGCCGACGCGCTCGCCC
>CAXUEV010000156.1:0-4615 GCA_964250105.1 uncultured Sphingomonadaceae bacterium | reverse complement strand
TGCCGGCGCTGATCGCGGCGCTGGCGCTGCTCGGCATCGCCGCGGCGATCTACTTCATGCTGTTCGCGGGCAAGGACGACGCCGGCCCGGCGCCGACGGTGACCGTGCCGACCGTCACCGTCGTCGTGCCGGGCACCTCGGCCGTCGCCGACACGATCACCGTGACCGGCTCGATCGCCGCGCGCCGCGACGCCGCGGTCGGGGTCAACGGCGAGGGCGGGCTCGTCACCGCGGTGCTGGTCGACGCCGGCCAGTCGGTCAGGCGCGGCCAGGTCATGGCGCGGATCGACGCGTCGGTCCAGGCGCAGCAGGTCGCGTCGATGGCGGCGGCGATCGCGTCCGCCAGGGCCGACGCGGCGCTGGCGCAGGCCAATCTCGACCGCGCCGCGAAGCTCGTCGACAAGGGCTTCATCTCGCGCGCCGACATCGACCAGAAGACCGCGCTGCGCGACGGCGGCGTCGCCAAGGTCCGCGTCGCCGAGGCGCAGTTCGCCGAGATGAAGGCGCGGATGGCGCGGCTCGACGTCCGCGCGCCGTCGAGCGGGCTGGTGCTGGCGCGCGCGGTCGAGACCGGGCAGATCGTCGGCCCGGCGAGCCCGAGCCTGTTCCGCATCGCCGAGGACGGCGTGCTCGAGATGCGCGCGCTCGTCGCCGAGCAGGACATGGCGCGGCTGCGCGTCGGCCTGCCCGCCGACGTCCGCCCGGTCGGCTCGCCGAACTCGTACCGCGGGCGCATCTGGCTGCTCGATCCGGTGATCGACAACGCCAGCCGCCAGGGCGTCGCGCGGATCGCGCTCGCCTATGCGCCGGGGCTGCGCGTCGGCGCCTTCGCCAACGCGACGATCGCCGGCGGCACCGCGCGCCAGCCGGTATTGCCGCAGTCGGCGGTCCAGGTCGACGGCGCGACCAATTTCGTCTATGTCGTCGGGCCGGACAATGTCGTCGCCAGGCGGGTGGTGACGGTCGGCCAGGTGACCGCCGCCGGGCTCGGCATCGCCACCGGGCTGAGCGGCGACGAGCGGGTGGTGGCGACCGCGGGCGCCTTCCTCCAGCCGGGCGAGAAGGTCGTGCCGACGCGCGCCGCGGCGAAGTAGGAAGGCGGCCCCACGATGCGCAACATGTCGAGCTGGGCGATTCGCAACCCGACGGTGCCGATCGTCCTGTTCATCGTGCTGATGTTCCTCGGCATCGTCAGCTTCAGCCGCATGGCGATCAACAACCAGCCCGACATCACCTTCCCGGTGGCGAACGTCATCGTCACCCAGCCCGGCGCCGCGCCGAGCGAGATGGAGAACCAGATCACCCAGCGCGTCGAGGGCGCGGTCGCGTCGGTCAACGGCGTCGAGAAGATCACCTCGTGGGTCGTCGAAGGCATGTCGACGACGGTCGTCGAGTTCAGCATCGGCGTGCCGGTCGACCGCGCGATCAACGACACGCGCGACGCCGTCACCAAGATCCGCGCCGACCTGCCCGACGGCATTCTCGAGCCGCAGGTGCAGCGCGTCGACTTCGACGGCGGGCTGACGCAATGGTCGGTGTCGACGACCGACCTGACGCTCGAGCAGCTGAGCTGGTTCGTCGACAACACCGTGGCCAAGCGGCTGCTGTCGATCCCCGGCGTCGCCGGCATCACGCGCGAGGGCGGGGTCAGCCGCGAGATCCGCATCAACCTCGATCCGGCGCGGCTGCAGGCGTACGGCATCACCGCGGCGCAGCTCAACACCAGCCTGCGCGCGCTCAACGTCGACGCCGCCGGCGGCCGCGCCAACATCGCCGGCGCCGAACAGTCGATGCGCGTGCTCGGCGGGGCGAAGACGGCGCAGGCGCTGGCGGACACGCAGATCGGCATCTCGCTCGGGCGCTTCGTCCGGCTGGGCGACGTCGCCGAGGTGCGCGACGCGACCGCCGAGCAGCGGACGCTGGCGCGGCTCAACGGCCGCCAGATCACCGCCTTCACGATCAACAAGGCGAAGGGCGCGTCCGAGGTCGCCGCCGACGACCTGACCCGCGCCGAGCTCGAGAAGATCAAGCGCGAGAACCCGCGGGTCCATTTCGAGCTGATCACCGACAACGTCCAGTACGCGCGCGACCAGTACAGCTCGGCGATCCACGCGATGATCGAGGGCGCGGTGCTGGCGGTGCTCGTCGTGTTCGTCTTCCTGCGCGACTGGCGCTCGACGCTGATCGCGGCGGTGGCGATCCCGCTGTCGTGCATCCCGGCGTTCTTCTTCATGGACGCGATGGGCTTCACGCTGAACTTCCTCAGCCTGCTCGCGCTGAGCCTCGTCGCCGGCATCCTCGTCGACGACGCGATCGTCGAGATCGAGAACATCGTCCGCCACATGCGCATGGGCAAGACGCCGTGGCAGGCGTCGCTCGACGCCGCCGACGAGATCGGGCTGGCGGTGGTGGCGACGACGATGGCGATCGTCGCGGTGTTCCTTCCCGTCGCGCTGATGCCGGGCATCTCGGGCCAGTTCTTCAAGCAGTTCGGGCTGACGGTGGTCGTGTCGGTGCTGCTGTCGCTCCTCGTCGCGCGGCTGGTGACGCCGCTCGCCGCCGCCTATTTCCTGCGCCCGCACGCGGTCCGCGAGCATGCCAGCGGCCGGGTCATGCAGCAGTATCTGCGCTTCCTGCGCTGGACGATGGCCAACCGCTGGAAGACCGTCGGCGCCGGCGTCGCCGCCTTCGCGCTGACGCTCGCCATCCTCGTGTCGCTGCCGACCGCGTTCAACCCGGCGCAGGACACCGGCAACAGCACGGTCAGCCTCGAGCTGGCGCCGGGCAGCACGCTCGCCGACACCACGCGCGTGTCGGGCATGGCGGCGGCGATCCTGCGGGCACGGCCCGAGGTCAGGCAGATCTTCGAATCGATCGGCAGCGGCGACGATCCGCGGACGGCGACGATCAACGTCAACCTCGTCGAGCGGACCGAGCGGAAACTGTCGACGACCGAGTTCGAGCGCGACGTCGCGCCGCTGCTGCGCCGCCTGCCCGACGCGCGGGTCAACTTCCAGTCGCAGGACGGCGGCATCGGCGGCCACGACATCACGATCATGCTCGTCGGCGACGATCCGGTGACGCTCCAGGCGGGCGCCGACAACATGGTCGCGGGCATGCGGCGCCTGGCGCTGCTGCGCGACCCGCGGATCGACGGCGACCTCAAGCGCCCCGAGATCATCATCAAGCCGCATTTCGACATCGCCGCCAACCTCGGCGTGTCGGTGATGGCGCTGTCGCAGACGATCCGCATCGCGACGATCGGCGACATCCCGCAGAACCTCGCCAAGTTCTCGCTGTCCGACCGCCAGATCCCGATCCGCGTGCAGATGCCCGAATCGGTGCGGACCAACCTGACGACGCTCGAGAACCTGCCGGTGCCGACGCAGGCGGGCGGATCGGTGCCGCTCAAGGTCGTCGCCGACGTCAGCTTCGGCGAGGGGCCGAGCAAGCTCCGCCGCTTCAACCAGTCGCGCCGCATCGCCATCGTCGCCGACCTCGCGCCCGGCGCGCAGAGCGGCGACGCGCAGAAGGCGATCTACGCGCTGCCCGAGTACAAGAACCTGCCCGAGGGGGTGAAGGAGATCAAGTTCGGCAGCGCCGAGTGGCAGGGCGAGCTGATGGTCAACTTCGTCTTCGCGCTGGTCGCCGGCATCCTCCTCGTCCTCGCCGTGCTGATCCTGCTGTACCGGCGGGCGCTGCCGCCGTTCGTCAACCTCGCCTCGCTGATGCTCGCGCCGCTCGGCTCGATGATCGCGCTCAAGGTGACGGGCTTCGCGCTGTCGATGCCGGTGCTGATCGGCCTGCTGATGCTGTTCGGCATCGTCGCCAAGAACTCGATCCTGCTCGTCGACTTCGCCATCGAGGAGATGCGCTACGGCGTCGACCGGACGACCGCCATCCTCGACGCCGGGCACAAGCGCGCGCAGCCGATCGTGATGACGTCGGTGGCGATGGTCGCGGGCATGCTGCCGGTGGCGTTCGCGCTCGGCGGCGACGGCTCGTGGCGGCAGCCGATGGGCATCGCCGTGATCGGCGGCATCACCCTGTCGACGATCCTGACGCTGATCATCGTGCCCGCGGGCTTCACGCTGGCCGACGACCTCGAGAAGTGGATCGGCCGGCGCATCGGCGGCGCGTTCAACAAGGCCGACCTGCCGCCGGCGCCGACGCGCCCGGCGCCCCTGCCCGCCGAGTAGCGGACCCCGGCGATTGGCCTTCACGCCGTTCGCGCTGCCGTCCTCGCCGTTCCACCGCATGCGGCTGCTGGCGACGCTGCTGCTGGTGGCGATGGCGGCGGTATTCGCCGCGGCGAGCGCGTGGCAGGGCGCGTATCCGTGGCTCGGCTATGTCCGCGCCTTCGCCGAGGCGTCGCTCGTCGGCGGCCTCGCCGACTGGTTCGCGGTGACGGCGCTGTTCCGCCGCCCGCTCGGGCTGCCGATCCCGCACACCGCGATCGTGCCCGTCAACAAGGACCGCATCGGCGACAGCCTGGCGGCGTTCCTCAAGGATAATTTTCTCACCCCCGCGGTGATGGCGCGGCGGATGGAGGGGTTCGACGTCGCCGGCGCGCTCGCCCGCTGGCTCACCGCGCCGCCGCCGGTTTCGGGCACGG
>CAXUEV010000155.1:0-4661 GCA_964250105.1 uncultured Sphingomonadaceae bacterium | reverse complement strand
ACGCCTATGCGATCGGCGCGGTCGACTTCACCGGCGACATGCCGATCATCCTCGGCCCCGACGGCCCGTCGCTCGGCGGCTTCGTTTGCCCGTTCGTGGTGATCCAGGCCGACCTGTGGAAGACCGGACAGCTCGGGTCCGGCGACATCGTGCGGTTCGACGTCGTCGACGAGGCACGCGCCGCCGAGGCGCTCGGGGTGCAGGACGACTTCGTCGCCGGTCGTACCGCCGCTCCCGTCCCGACTCCCGCCATCGTCGCGCCCGATCCGGTGCTGCGCCGGATCGACTCAGGCGGCACTCGGCCCCAAACGACGTACCGTCGGCAGGGCGACCAGTATCTACTCATCGAATATGGTCCGATCGTACTCGATCTCGAGCTTCGCCTTCGCGTCCATGCGCTGTGGCTCGAGCTGAAGCGGCGCGCGCTGCCCGGCGTGATCGACCTCACCCCCGGCGTGCGTTCGCTCCAGGTCCATTACGACAGCCGCATCCTGTCGCAGTCCACGCTGCTCGCGTCGCTCGTCGAGGCGGAAGAGCATCTCGGCACGCTGGACGATTTCGAGATCCCGTCGCGCGTTATCCACCTGCCGCTGAGCTGGAACGACCCGGCCGTCCGTCAGACGATCGACAAATATATGCAGGCGGTGCGCGACGACGCGCCATGGTGTCCCGACAATATCGAGTTCATCCGACGCATCAACGGACTCGAGGGCGTCGACGACGTCTACCGCACGGTGTTCGACGCGAGCTACCTCGTGCTTGGTCTGGGCGACGTATACTTGGGCGCGCCGGTGGCGACGCCGGTCGATCCGCGCCACAGGCTGGTCACCACTAAATACAACCCGGCGCGGACCTGGACGCCGCCCAACGTCGTCGGGATCGGCGGTGCCTATATGTGCATCTACGGCATGGAGGGGCCAGGCGGCTATCAGTTGTTCGGCCGCACCATCCAGGTGTGGAATACTTGGCGCGAAACGCCGGCGTTCGCCGACGGCCAACCCTGGCTGCTGCGCTTCTTCGACCAGATCCGTTTCTTCCCGGTCAGCGCCGAGGAACTCGCCGAATGGCGACGCGACTTCCCGCTCGGCCGGCGGACGGTTCGGATCGAGCAGGATGTGTTCCGCCTGCGCGACTATCGTGCGTTGCTGGCGCGCGAGGAGGACTCGATCGCGGCGTTCGAAACCCGTCGCCGCCACGCCTTTGATGCAGAACGCGGACGCTGGGAAGCGCTCGGCGAATTCGATCGCATCGCGGCACTGGCGAGCAGCGAGGAGGAGGCGCCCGCCGCACCGGTGGACGTACCGGCCGGGGCCGAGATCGTGGAGGCACCGATGAACGGCAGTGTCTGGAAGATCCTGGTCGAGCCCGGCCAGGTGATCGCCAGCGGCGAGGTCATCGCCATCGTCGAGGCGATGAAGACCGAGTGCAGCGTCGTGAGCCACGTCGCCGGCCGTGTTCTCGCCGTCTATGCCAGGCCAGCACAGTCGATCGCGGCGGGCACCGCGATGATAGCGATCGATCCGGAGCGCGTGGCATGAGCCGTCTATCGCTGGCGACCGTCGCGGAGCTGGTCGCGGGTCGGCAAATGTCGGCGGTCGGGGTCATCGAAGATGCGCTCGCGCGGATCGTCGCCTACGACGCCTTCCAGCCGCAAACCTGGATCTGGCGTCCCGATCCCGCCGTCACGCGGGCGGCAGCCGTCGCCGTCGACGCGCGGCTCGCGGCGGGAGCGACGCTGCCGCTGGCGGGCGTGCCGTTCGCGGTGAAGGACAATATCGACGTCGCCGACTGGCCGACCACTGCCGCTTGCCCGGCGTTCGCCTACATCGCCGAGCGCTCCGCGACGGTCGTCGAGCGGCTTGTCGCCGCCGGCGCGGTGCCGATGGGAAAGACCAATCTCGACCAGTTCGCGACGGGACTCGTCGGCACACGCTCGCCCTATGGCGCGCCGGGCTGCGTCTACAACCGCGACTATATCAGCGGCGGATCGAGCGCCGGCTCGGCGGTGGCGGTCGCGGCCGGGCTGGTCGCTTTCGCGCTCGGAACGGACACGGCGGGCTCGGGCCGCGTGCCGGCCGCCTTTAACCATCTCGTCGGCCTCAAGCCCAGCAAGGGCCGCTGGAGCACGCGCGGGTTGGTTCCCGCCTGCCGCTCGCTGGATTGCGTGACGGTGCTCGCGAACGACCTTGTCGACGCCGCTCGCGTCGATGCGGTCGCGGCCGGTGTCGATCCGGAGGACGAGTATTCGCGGGCCGAACCGGCGTCGCCGCCACCGCTCGGCACCCGCCTCGGCGTGCCGCGCCGCGACCAGCGCCGCTTCTTCGGCGACGGCGAGGCGGAAGCCTTGTTTGAGAGCGCGGTCGAACGCGCGCGAGAGGCCGGCTTCGAGACCGTCGAGGTCGACATCGCGCCGCTGCTCGCCGCGGCGCAACTCCTCTACGGCCCGCTGGTCGCCGAGCGTACGACGGCGCTCGCGCCAATGCTGTCGAGCAACCGGAACGCCATCGACCCGACCGTGCGCGCGATACTGCAGGGCGGAGCGGCGGTCGGCGGTGCCGAGGTCTTTGCAGCGCTCCATGCCGTGCAGTCGCACGCGCGCGACGCCGAGCGGCTATGGACGCAGGCTGACCTGTTGCTGCTGCCGACGACGCCAACCATCTACCGCATCGCCGAGGTGCATGCCGAGCCGATCGCGCTCAACGCGAACCTTGGTTTCTACACCAACTTCGTCAACCTGCTGGACATGAGCGCCGTCGCCGTACCGGCGGGGTTCCGCACCAACGGAACGGGTTTCGGCGTCACTTTCGTCGGGCCGGCGTTCGCCGATCGCGCCCTGCTCGATCTTGCCGGCCGCTATCTCGCCCGCCTGCCGCTGGAAGCGATGCCGGCGCTCGACCTCGGCGATCGCCCACCGTCGATCCGCTTGGCGGTCGTCGGCGCGCATCTTTCGGGCATGCCGCTGCACTGGCAACTGGCGTCGCGCGGCGCCCGGCTGGTGGGCGAGTTCGCGACGGCTGCCGCATACCGGCTCTACGCGATGGCCGACAGCGTGCCGCCCAAGCCAGCGCTCACGCATGTCGGTGCCGGCGGCGGCACGATCGCACTGGAGGTCTACGAGCTCGACCTCGCGAGCTTCGGCAGCTTCGTCGCCGAAGTGCCGCCGCCGCTTGCTATCGGCACGGTGGCGTTGGCGGACGGAACCCAGGTGAAGGGCTTCGTCGCCGAGCCGCGCGCGCTCGTCGGCGCCCGCGACATCACCGTCTTCGGTGGCTGGCGCGCCTATCTCGCTTCGCTCTGAGCGCCGGTCTTAGCGCCGGAGCGCGAGGCGCGGGTCGCAGGCGACCTGAAGGAGTTCGATCAGCGCCGAGACAACGATATAGATGACGGCGAACACGATCGATACGCCTTGGATCGCCGGCAGATCGCCGGATCCGATCGCCATCGCCCCATAGGCACCGAGGCCCGGCCACGCGAAGATCCGCTCCACGATCACCAGATTGCCGAGCAGAATGGCAATCTGCAGCGCGATGATCGACAGGACCGGACCCGCCGCGTTGCGCACCATGTGGCGCCAGAAGATGGCCCGTTCGCTCAGCCCTTTGGCTCGCGCAGTGCGGATGTAGATCTGCCCCTCGACCGTTCGCAGCGCGGCCGCGAAGGTGCGCCCGACACCCACCGCGATCGGCAGCATCAGCGTCGTCGCGGGAAGCGCGAGGTGCGCGACCGCATCGGCAGCTAACCGGGCGTGGCCACCCCGCAATGCCTCCGCCAGGACGAAGCCGCCGCCCGCCGCCGCCTCCTGCGCCAGCGAGAGCCTTCCGCCGGACGGTAGCAGATGCAGGGTGAACCAGAACAGATCGAGCAGCAGCATGCCCGAGAAGAAGATCGGCAGCGATGCCGCCGTGATCAGCGCCAGCCGAACCAGCTGGGTGCGTCGGCCGAGCACCGCCAACATGCCATAGGCGAGGCCGATCGGGACGCCCAGCGCCAGCGCCGCGATGGCGAGTTCGAGCGACGCCGGCAGAAAGATGGCGATGTCCTGGAGGACAGGCCGGTGCGTGCGGATCGAAACGCCGAGATCGAGTTGGGCGAGACCGGCCAGAAATCGAGCATATTGCACGAGCAGCGGCTGGTCGAGCCCAAGTTCGTGGCGCCGGGCGATGACGGCGGAAAGCGGCGCCGTCGGACCCAGCGCGAGGCGGACGGGATCGCTCGGCACGAGCGCCTGGAGCACGAAGATCATCAGCGTCATCGCCAGTAGGATCGCCAGCAAGGTCGCCAAGCGGCGCAGGATCGCCAGCGTCATCGCGCCGTCACCCGACGCAGCGTCTCATAGTTCAGCGTCCACGGGTAGGCAGGCGAATTGACGATGCCGGCGAGGTCGTCGCGATAGACGATCACGTCCGCCACATACGCGAGCGGCAGGAATGCGCCCTGCCCAACGACGCGCCGCTCGGCGGCGGTATAGAGCTGGTCGCGCAGTCCGCGATCGGTCTCGCGCGCAGCGCGCGCGAGCATCCGGTCGGTGACAGGATCGCTGTAGCCGAACACGTTGAGCGGCGCGCCCGAGCCGAAGAAGGGCTCTGCCAAGGTCGCGGGATCCGCAGCGTCGGGATTGTTCTGCGCGATCCAGAGGTCCGGCGCCGCCTCCGGCCGGTCGC
>CAXUEV010000154.1:0-4665 GCA_964250105.1 uncultured Sphingomonadaceae bacterium | reverse complement strand
TGCGTCGCGGCACGGTCCTCCGACGGGTTGACGACGGCGCCGGCGAACAGCCGCGCGGTCCAGCCGGCGAGGTCGGCGGCGTCGGCCAATTCGCCGAGCCGCGCCGTCACTGCCGCCGATGCCGGCAGCTTGCTGAAGTCGAAGCGGATGCCGGCGAGATCGTGCGCCAGCGCCGCCAGCCGCCCGGGCTCGGCGGCGAACAGCGCGGCGAGATCGACCGGCTCGGCTGCCGCGGCGGTCAGCGCCGCCCAGGCCGGCGTCGTGTCGAGGGGGGCGGCAGCTTCCATGGCGCGACTCCGTTGCGCAGCTTTTCTAGCTGACGCGGGCGAGGTTGACACCCGTCGGCGACGCCGCCAAGCCGCGCGGCATGGACGAGCGACCGGCATGACGGACGAGGCGGCGCTGGCGGCATGGGCGCGCGACACGCTCGGCCACGACTTCGCCGACCTGTCGCTGCTCCGGCGGGCGTTGACCCACGGCAGCGTCGCCGGCGACGACTACCAGCGGCTCGAGTTTCTCGGCGACCGCGTCCTCGGCTGCGTCGTCGCGGCGTGGCTGTACCGCGACCACGACGAGCCCGAAGGGCGGCTGACCGCGCGCTACCACGGCCTCGTCGAGGGTCCGGCATGCGCCGAGGTGGCGCGCGCGCTCGGCGTCCCTGACCGCCTGTTCATGGAGAAGACCGTCCGCCAGAAGGGCCTCGGCCGTAGCGATAACGTCCTCGGCGACGTCGCCGAGGCGATCGTCGCGGCGCTGTTCGTCGACGGCGGCTTCGCCGTCGCCGAGGGGTTCGTGCGCCGGCACTGGGGGGCGCTGCTCGACGCCGGGCCGCGGCTGCTCGCCGATCCCAAGTCGCGCCTCCAGGAATGGGCGCTGACGCGGAGCCGGCAGGCGCCGACCTACCAGCTGGTCGACCGCAGCGGGCCCGACCACGCGCCGCGGTTCCGCGTCGAGGTGGTGGTGCGCGGCCACGATCCCGTCGCTGGCGAAGGCGCGAACAAGCGCGAGGCGGAAAAGGCGGCGGCGGTCGCGATGCTCGAAAAGGTCGCGCCATGACGAAATGCGGCACCGTCGCCGTCGTCGGCGCGCCGAATGCCGGCAAGTCGACGCTGGTCAACACGCTCGTCGGGCAGAAGGTGGCGATCGTCTCGGCCAAGGTCCAGACGACGCGCACCCGGCTGATGGGGATCGCCGTCGCCGGCGACGCGCAGCTGCTGCTGGTCGATACGCCCGGCATCTTCGTCGCCCGCCGCCGGCTCGACCGGGCGATGGTGCGCGCGGCGTGGGACGGCGCGCACGGCGCCGACGTCGTGCTGCTCGTGGTCGACGCCAAGGCGGGGCTGAAGGACGACGCGCGGGCGATCATGGCGAGCCTCGCGGGCCGCCCCGAGCCGAAGATGCTGGCGCTGAACAAGGTCGACCTTGCGGCCAAGCCGCGCCTGCTCGACCTCGCCGCCGAAGCCAATGCCGCGGTTCCGTTCGCCGAGACCTTCTTCGTCGCCGCCACGACCGGCGACGGCGTGGCCGAGCTCAAGGCGGCGCTGGCGGCGGCGCTGCCCGCCGGCGACTGGGCCTATCCGGCCGACCAGCTGGTCGACGCCACCACGCGCCTGATGGCGGCCGAGATCACCCGCGAGCAGTTGTACGAGCGGCTCCACGCCGAGCTGCCGTATGCCAGCACCGTCGAGACCGAGAAGTGGGAGGACCGCAGGGACGGCTCGACCGTCATCCACCAGCAGATCCTCGTCGAGCGCGACAGCCAGAAGGCGATCGTGCTCGGCGCCCGCGGCGCGATGATCAAGGCGATCGGCGCGGCAGCGCGCGAGGGGATCGCGACGCTGACCGGGCGCCGCATCCACCTGTTCCTCCACGTCAAGGTCAAGTCCGACTGGGCCGACGACCGCGCGGTGTTCCGCGACATCGGCCTCGACTGGGTCGAGTGATCGGTCAGCCGGGCTGCGACGCGAGGCGCTGCCGTTCGAGCGTCGCACACACGAGGGTGCGCGCGGCACCCGACACGGCGCTGTACGGTTCCGTCGAATCGAGGTCGGCGATCGGCGCGCCGTTGAAGCGCAGCCGCGGCGTCGCCGCGACCTTGGCCTCGAGCGAGCCGAGCTTGTGGTCGGGCTTGCGGTCGAACGCGGTGGCGACGTCGATGTTGAGCCGGATCACCAGGTCGGGGCGGTGGTCGGCCATGGCGACGTACATCCGCCGCTCGCGCGCCGCGAGCCAGGCGACGAGCGGGCTGCCCGCACCGGCGGCGGACAGGCCGGGGCCATCGTAGAAGCCGGCGACATCGACCTGCGGGTAGCGGTCGGTGACGACCGTCACCCCGCTGCGGCGCAACGCCAGCATCCGGCGGAACCGCCGCCGCCGCGCGAGCGAGAAGCCGTAGATGACGAGTGCCGTGGCCAGTCCGGGGATCGTCTCGCCCGCGGTCCGCGTCTGTGCCGCCTTCGTCGCCAGCTTGGCCTCGACCGCGCGCCCGACGAGCGGCCAGCGCTTGATGCGTTCGCCGATATCGCCCGAGCCGAGCCCGAGATAGCAGTGCGCCGCGCGGCGGTCGCGCCGCAGCCAGCCGACGAGGTCGTGCGACAGCGTGCTCTTGCCCGCCCCGTCGCAGCCGATGACGGCGATCAGCGGCGCCAGCGTCTCGACGTCGGGCACGATCGTGGACAGCGCCAGCGGCACCAGCGCCAGCGACGCGCCGCCGAGCAACACCGTCAGCGAACTCGCCGCCTGCCACGACCAGCCGTCGACGATCAGCGCCAGCCCGACCACGGCGAGGCCGAGCATGACGACGGCGGTACCGGCCGCCGATGTATCCGTTTCGCGGGCGCTTCGCATGATCAGCCTCTTCCGAAGAAGGGTGATTACGCCGAAACGTCACAAATGTCATCCTGTCGCAATGGACATGCAACAATCCTGTAACCTAGCGCGGATAGCGCGTCGTCAGCACGTGCAGGCGGTGGCGGATGTCTTCGGGCAGGGCGAAGTCGTGTCCGTGATAGTCCTGCTCGCCGCGCAGGCGGCGGACGACGAGGTCGTCATGGAGGCGTCCCATCAGGCCGTTGATGACGCTCAGATAGGCGAAGACCTGGGCGTTCCGCGCCGACGGTTCGAGTGTCGCCAGCCCGGCGTAGAGCGAGGCTTGGCGGCTGACGATCTTGCGGATGGCGTGGAACTCGGTGCCAGTCACGCCGTCGCGGGCGAGCGCGGCGCGGACGACGCCGATCTCGCGCGCGACGAAGGCGCGGAACCCTGCTTCAGTGGATGGCACGAAGCGGTCGAGCTCGCGCCCGATCAGCGCATAGGGCGCGGGCATCAGGAAAGGGCGCAGCAGCAGCGCGCGGCGGCCGACCGCCGCCGACCGGCCGTTCTTGAAGTCGTCCTGGAGATGGCCCATCACCGCGGTGACGAAATCGAGCAGCCGCGGATAGCGGTGGCGGGCGTCGGCGTTGGCGAAGGCGAAGCGCAGCTGCTTGAACTTGGCGCGAACATGCTTGAATGCCGTCTGCCCGTCGGCATCGAGGGTTTTCGCGGCGTGGAGCTGGCGCATCGTCCGGTCGAGCGCGCGGCGGTCGACCCCGGTGGCCCAGAGCTGGCGGCAGATGCCGAAATAGGCGATCAGCTGCGCCTGGGTGCAATCGTCGATGTCGGGCAGCACGTCGACCGCCGGGTCGACCCGGTCGTTGACCAGGACCGCGGCGAACAGCGCGTCGCACTGCTGCGCGGAGAATGGCGGGGGGCCGGGCACGCGTCGCTCAGGCGATCCTGGCGCCGGGATCGGGCCAGGCGTAGCGTTGACGTCCGGCGTAGCTCGACAGCACCGGCACGAGCCGGAACGACGCCAGCACGATGACGCCGATCAGGAAGGCGACGCCGGCACCGGCCAGCCCGATCGTCGCGCACAGCCAGGCGAGCAGGCCGAGATACGCCGCCGTCGCCAGCGCCTGCGCCACCAGCGCCGCCCGCTGCCGCCCGACCATGTAGAGCAGCGGCTCGAGCGGGAAGCCCGCCATCGTTACCACCAGCGCCAGCGCCATCGCCTGGACCAGCCCATAGGCCGGGGCGTAGCGGCTGCCGAAGGCGAAGTCGATCAGCGGCGCGCCGGCGAGCGTGACGACGGCGACGACGGCGACGCCGATCATGGCGGCGAACGCGCTGCCGCGGACGGCGAGGCGCCACGGCGCGCGATCGGCTGGGTCGAGGCGCATGATCTCGGGGTAGAAGCCCTTGGTCAGCATGTTGGCCGGCTTGCCGGCGCTGTCGAGCAGCGTGATCGCGATCTTGTACTGGCCCGCCGCGACCGGGCCGAGGATGCCGGCGACGACGAGATTGCCGAGCGGCCCCCAGGCGGCGTCGAGCGAGATGGCGAAGTTGGTCGTCCAGGCGAAGCTCCACGCGTCGGGCAGGCGGCGCGCGGTGCGGCGCAGCCGCCCATGCATGTCCGCCCGGAAGTTCGAGTGGTCCCACACCCCGGCCAGCACCGCCGGGTGCAGCATCTGCAGCAGCAGGCCGGTGACGCCGCCCACCAGCATGGAGGTCACGTCCCCATGCACCCGCCACGCGACGGAGCCGGGCCCGAACAGCCCGTCCAGCCGCCGCGCCACCGGCCGCTCGCCCCGCGCCCGGTCGTTGAACAGCGACACCACCTGCGCCGCG
>CAXUEV010000153.1:0-4671 GCA_964250105.1 uncultured Sphingomonadaceae bacterium | reverse complement strand
TGATCGTCGACCTGATGTACGAGGGCGGCATCGCCAACATGCGCTACTCGATCTCGAACACCGCCGAGTTCGGCGACTACGTCACCGGCCCGCGCGTCATCACCGACGCGACCAAGGCCGAGATGAAGCGCGTCCTCGCCGACATCCAGCAGGGCAAGTTCGTCCAGCAGTTCATCCTCGACAACCGCGCCGGCAACCCGCAGCTCAAGGCCGCGCGCAAGCTGCAGAACGCCCACCAGATCGAGGAGGTCGGCGCCAAGCTGCGCGCGATGATGCCGTGGATCGCCAAGAACCAGCTGGTCGACAAGGTCAGGAACTAGGGGCTGTTTCACGCCCGCGCCCGATCATTCCGCTCAGGATAAGCTCAAGGGTGGCCGGGCAGGGGCGCCGACCGGTGCCGACTCAGCGAAGCTGCAACGGACTCAGCCGTCGCGCATCTCCGCCCGGATGCGCACCGACCGGGTCGCCATCTGCAGTTCGAGCAGAAACAGCAGCAGCCCGGCGATCAGCAGCAGCATGACGAGGACGAACAGCGGCGCCACCGACGCCGAGACGCGCATCGGGAAGACGTCGCCGACGAACAGGATGGCGACAACGACGCAGACCAGCAGTGCCGACAGCGTGCACAGCCCGATCGCCCAGTGCGCCGCGGTGATCCGCCGGCCGAGTACGCCGAGCTCGGTGACGCCGCGGCGGCGCGCGGCGGCGTCGTAGCCGGCGATATCGGCCTCGACCTTGCGCGCGCGGTCGATGATCCGGCCGAGGCGGTTGGTCAGGACGTTGAGGATCGAGGCGATGCCGGTCAGCAGGAAGACCGGCGCGACCGCCAGCTGGATGTTGTGCGCGATCGTGTCGACGGTGCCAGGCAGGGCCACGCTTCGCTCCCTTGCGGACCGAAGGAGGGACGGACCGTCCCCTCTTGTGGCACGGCCGGCACCGCCGGCCAAACCCCGCGTCGCGAGGCTTGGCCGGGCACTGGTTCAGGCAGCGACGACCGTGCGCGGACGGCGGCGCATCGCCAGTCCGACGAAGCCGAAGCCCGAGATCAGCAGCGCCCAGATGCCCGGCTCGGGCACCACGCCGGTGGCGTCGAGGCTCGCGTCGGCGGTCACGCGCTGCCGGTTCGCCGTGACGGCGACGTCGGTGAAGCTCGCGGCGTTCGCGGCGAACCTGGCGGCGAGCACGGGCGTTTCCGCCGCGAGCCGTGGCCCGATGCTGTTGTGTTCGACGATGTTGCGCGCACCGCCGATGACGTTGATGTTCGTCATGTGCGGCGAGCCCGGGATCGTCGTCACCTTGTTGTAGCTGATAATGCTGTCGTAGCAGCTATAGCAGGCGATCCCCTGCGAGTAGGACGTGTTGACGCGGTTGTTCTTTATCGTGATCCGTATCCCGCCGCCGTCGGCACCGTTGAACGAGGTAAAGCCCTGGGTCGGCCCCTCCGCGGTGTTGTTGGTGATCGAGATGTCGGATTGCGGCGGATTGCCCTTGATGCTCCACAATTGGACGCAGTCCGGATGCATCCCCGGTCCCGGCGCGCCGGCGCTGCAGCTGCTGTTGCTGACGCTGACGAAATGACTGTCGACGATCCTCACGCCGTCCGCCCAGGCCTTGGTGACTTTGATCTTCGACACCGACGCGTCGGAGACGCTGATCAGGTCGATCGCCGCCCAGAAGTTGACGAAGGTCGCGTTCGACACGTTGATCCCGGTCGTCTTGTTGAAGGTGATGCCGCCCTGGTTGGTCGCGCCGATGAAGGTCGACTTGTTGAACGAGATGTTGCTCCCGCCATAGGCGATCACGCCCTTGCCGTAGCGCGACGTGCCCGACGACACGTCGAATGTCCCGCCGAGCACGTTCAGCCCGTTGACGTTGGTCAAGTTGAGCGAATTGGTAAAGGTCGCGCGCCGGGCATCGATGTAGATCGGAACGTCGACGGTCTTGTTCGCCAGTTTGGTTGCGCCGAACGTCCCCCGCAGCACGATCGTGTCGCCGCTGCCGGCAGCGGCGAACACCGCCCCGATCGTGCTGGCGGTGGCGCTGTAGGTCGTCGCGGTGGCGGCACTCGCTGACAGCGCCATCGTTGCGACGATCCCGCCGCGATACATCTTCACAAGAGTCATGTTTCCCACCCGTCTGGCATGGCCAAAAAGTTGCACCGATATCGGCATCGACCTGCATCATCCTGTTTTTGCAGGACCGGCCGATTGCATCCCCATCCAAGGATTTATCTCGTCTTGGTTAACAAACCTACCTGCCGGATGCTCGGTCCATCGAGTGTTTGAGGCCGGCTGACGTGCCCGCTTCCTTTTCCGCGGCGAAGCGATTTGCTGGACAAACCGCGGCAAGCTGCATAGGACGGCGATCGATGACGAACCGACCGGGCCTCGACGGCACAGCGCCGACGCTTCGACTTACGCGCCCTTAGGCGCGCGAAGCCGTTCGCCCATTGGGGCAGCGGGCGCGTCTGGGGGAGACCGCCGTAACCCAGCGACCGATCGGAGCCACGCCATGACCGCCCATATCCGCATCCTCGACACGACCCTGCGCGACGGCGAGCAGTCGCCCGGCTGCTCGATGAACCTCGAGGAGAAGCTGCGCGTCGCCGCCCAGCTGGAGGCCCTCGGCGTCGACATCATCGAGGCCGGGTTCGCGGTCGCGTCCGAAGGCGACTTCGCAGCGGTGCGCGAGGTCGCCCGCCAGTGCCAGCGCGCGACCGTCGCCAGCCTGGCGCGCGCGTCGCTTGGCGACATCGACCGCGCCTGGGCGGCCGTCCGGTCGGCGAGGGCCCCGCGCATCCATACCTTCATCGCCACGTCGCCGCTCCACATGCGGGTCAAGCTCAAGCTCGAGCCCGCCGCCGTGCTCGAGGCGATCCGCACCTCGGTCGCGCGTGCGCGCAATCTCTGCCCCGACGTCGAATGGTCGGCCGAGGACGCCACACGGTCCGATCCCGACTTCCTGGCGCGCGCGATCGAGACCGCGATTGCGGCTGGGGCGTTGACGATCAACCTGCCCGACACCGTCGGCTATGCGACGCCCGAGACCTATGGGGCGATGTTCCGCGACATGATCGGCCGCGTGCCCAACGCCGATCGCGCGGTCTTCTCGACGCACTGCCACAACGATCTCGGGCTCGGCGTGGCGAACACACTGGCGGCGATCGTGGCGGGGGCACGGCAGGTCGAGGCGACGGTCAACGGCATCGGCGAGCGCGCCGGCAACGCCGCGGTCGAGGAGATCGCCATGGCGCTCCGCGTCCGCCACGACGTCATGCCGTTTTCGACCGGGATTGTCGCGAACGAGATCACCCGCGCCAGCCGGATGGTCAGCGGCGTCACCGGCATGGCGGTGCAGGCGAACAAGGCGATCGTCGGCGCCAACGCCTTCGCCCACGAGAGCGGCATCCACCAGGACGGCATGCTCAAGGACAGCTCGACCTACGAGATCATGACGCCTGAATCGGTCGGCCAGGGGCAGACCAACCTCGTGCTCGGCAAGCATTCGGGACGCGCCGCCTTCCGCCAGAAGCTCGACGAGCTCGGCTATGCGCTGTCCGACAACGAGTTCGGCGACGTCTTCAAGCGCTTCAAGGATCTGGCCGACGCCAAGAAGCAGGTGTGGGACGAGGACATCGTCGCGCTGGTCGACGACGAGGTGCTCCGCGGCCACGACGCGATCCAGCTCGTCGAGGTCGAGGTCTATTGCGGCAGCAACGGCCCGCAGCGCGCGGTCCTGACGCTGTCGGTCGACGGCGTGGAGACGACCGCAGCGGTCCGCGGCAACGGCCCGGTCGACGCGCTGTTCGCCGCGATCCGCCGGATCGTGCCGCACGACGGCGCGACGCTCCAGCTCTACCAGGTCCATGCCGTGACGCAGGGCACCGACGCGCAGGCCGAGGTCTCGGTGGTGCTCGCCGAGGCGGGGCGCACCGTGCGCGGCACCGGCGCCGACGTCGACACGCTCGTCGCCAGCGCCCGCGCCTATGTCAACGCGCTCAACAAGCTCGCGGTCAAGCGCGGCCGGTCGGCGCTCGACGGGCTCGAGGCGGCGGGCTAGCGCGCCTCGACGCGGCCGCTGCGCTCGAGCTTGCCCCAGCCGACGCTGGGGCCGCGCAGCGCCTGCATCAGCGCCTTCAGCACGACATAGTACATGATCTGGCGGTAGCCGATGCGCTGCGGCAGCATCAGCCACAGCAGCCGCCAGCGCTCGCTCGCCTCGAGGCCGAAGGCGACGACGCCGGCGAAGATGTCGATCGCGCCGAACGCCAGCCAGTAGGCGCCCATGCGGAGGACGTCGTGCTGCGTCGCCGCCCAGCCGTGCGCCTCGATCGCCAGCGCCGTCGCGACGATGCTGGCGACGAGCGCGAGGTCGATGACCGGCGAGATCGCGGCGAAGCCGACCTGGAACACGATCGCCTGCGGCAGGCCGATCCGCGCCAGTCCGCGCGGCCGGCCGCCGGCGATGACCGCGCGGTGCTTCCACAGGCATTGCAGCGTGCCGAACGCCCAGCGGAAGCGCTGGCGGGCGAGCGCGGCGATCGTCTCGGGGGCCTCGGTCCACGCCACCGCGTCCTGGTCGTACATCACCCGCCAGCCGGCGCGCTGGATGGCGATTGTCAGGTCCTGGTCCTCGGCGAGCGTGTCGGCCGGGTAGCCGCCGACGCTCCGG
>CAXUEV010000152.1:0-4693 GCA_964250105.1 uncultured Sphingomonadaceae bacterium | reverse complement strand
ACGCCGCAGTGGCGCCAGGCGAAGGTCCGCGCGTTCGTCGAGGCGCTGACCGCCGACGCGCGCGCCGCCTGACCGGCGCGTCGCCGTGGACGACGGCGACGGCGGCGATTAAGATCGGCGGCGAGGCGGAGGAAGCGGCATGGCACGACGAAGCGGTGAGCCCGGCGCCTATGCGCCGCAGCTGCGGGCGGTCCTGCGGATCGTCACCTCGCTGCTGTTCCTCAGCCACGGCGTGGTCAAGCTGTTCGGCTTTCCCGCCGGCGCGATGCCGGGCAAGGTGCCGCTCGCCGGGCTGTTCGGCGTCGCGGGCGCGCTCGAGTTGGTCGGCGGCGGCCTCGTCCTGCTCGGCTTGCTGACGCGGCCCGTCGCCTTCCTCCTCGCCGGCGAGATGGCGGTCGCCTATTTCATGGCGCACGCGTCGAAGGGCTTCTATCCGGTCCTCAACGGTGGCGAGGCGGCGATCCTCTACTGCTTCGTCTACCTCTACATCTCGGCCGCCGGGCCCGGCGCGTGGAGCCTCGACGCGCGGCGGCGCTAGGCGTCGATCGCCTCCGCCTCGACCTGGCGGGCGCTCGCCTGGATGAAGGCGAAGCGGTGTTCGGGGTTGCGCCCCATCAGCCGGTCGACGAGGTCCTTGACGTCGCCCCGCGCGTCGTAGTCGGTCGGCATCGTCACGCGCAGCAGCGTCCGCTTGGCCGGGTCCATCGTCGTCTCCTTGAGCTGCGCCGACGCCATCTCGCCGAGGCCCTTGAAGCGCCCGACCTCGACCCTGGGCTTGCCCTTGAAGACCGTCGCCATCAGCTCGGCGCGATGGGCGTCGTCGCGGGCGTAGGCGACTGTCCCGCCGTGGGCGAGGCGGAACAGCGGCGGCTGCGCCAGGTACAGCCGCCCGTCGCGAACGAGGCCCGGCATCTCCTGGAAGAAGAAGGTCATCAGCAGCGTCGCGATATGCGCGCCGTCGACGTCGGCGTCGGTCATGATGACGACCTTCTCGTAGCGCAGCGCCGCCGGGTCGTAGCGTTCGCGCGTGCCGCAGCCGAGCGCCTGGATCAGGTCGCCGACCTCGGCGTTCGCGCCGATCTTGGCGGTGTTGGCGGAGGCGACGTTGAGAATCTTGCCGCGGATCGGCAGGACGGCCTGCGTCGTCCGGTCGCGCGCCTGCTTGGCCGAGCCGCCTGCCGAATCGCCTTCGACGATGAACACCTCGGTGCCGACCGCGTCGGCGCGGGTGCAGTCGGTCAGCTTGCCCGGCAGGCGGACGTTGCGCTTGTTGGTCGCGGTCTTGCGCCTGCCGGCGAGGTCGGCGCGGCGCCGCAGCCGGTCGTCCATCCGCTCGAGCAGCACGCCGAGCAGCGCGCGCGCCCGCGCCTCGTTGCCGGCGAGCCAATGGTCGAAGCGGTCGCGCACCGCCGCCTCGACCAGCCGCGTCGCCTCGGGGCTGGTCAGACGGTCCTTGGTCTGGCTCTGGAACTGCGGATCGCGGATGAACAGCGACAGCATCAGCTCGCTGCCGGTCATCACGTCCTCGGGGGCGAGGTCGGCGGCCTTCTTCTGCCCGACCAGCGCGGCGAAGCCCTTGATGCTGCGTGCCAGTGCCGCGCGCAGCCCGGCCTCGTGGGTGCCGCCGTCGGGCGTCGGCACGGTGTTGCAGTAATAGCTGGCGGCGCCGTCGCCGTACATCGGCCACGCCACCGCCCATTCGACCGCGCCGCGGCCCTCGGGCAGGTCGGCGCGCCCGGCGAACAGGTCGGGGACAACGAGTTCGCGGTCGCCGAGCTGCTCGGCGAGATGGTCGGCGAGGCCGCCGGGAAACTGGAAGGTCGCCGCCGCCGGCGTGTCGTCGCCGATCAGGCTCGAATTGCATTTCCAGCGGATCTCGACGCCGCGGAACAGATAGGCCTTCGACCGCGCCAGCCGGTAGAGCCGCGCCGGCTTGAAGTGCGCGTCGGCGCCGAAGATGTCGGCGTCGGGCACGAAGGCGATCGTGGTGCCGCGGCGCCCGCTGACCGGCCCGAGGGTCTCGAGCGTCGTCGTCGCCATGCCGCGCGAAAAGCCCTGGCGGTACAGCGTCCGCCCGCGCGCGACCTCGACCGTCAGCCGCGACGACAGCGCGTTGACCACCGAGATGCCGACGCCGTGCAGCCCGCCGCTGGTCGCGTATGCCTTGCCCGAGAACTTGCCGCCCGAGTGCAGCATTGTCATGATCACCTCGAGCGCCGACTTGCCCGGGTAGCGCGGATGCTCGTCGACCGGGATGCCGCGGCCGTTGTCGCCGATCGTCAGCACATCGCCGGCGTCGAGCGTGATCTCGATCCGCGTCGCGTGGCCGGCGACCGCCTCGTCCATCGCATTGTCGAGGACCTCGGCGGCGAGGTGGTGGAGCGCACGCTCGTCGATGCCGCCGATGTACATGCCCGGACGGCGGCGGACCGGCTCGAGCCCCTCGAGCACTTCTATGTGGCTGGCGTCATAGTCGGTCGGGGCGGCGGTCGCGGCGAACAGGTCGGTCATCGCGCCGGTATAGAACGGAGGTGGTACGACGCCAAGCGTGCAGCCTCGCCGATATGGTAAATTCAACGCTGCGTAATTTCTTGTTGCAAAAGTCTTTGCTGCAGTGCACAACAAACTTGCCGAAAGGCGATCCTCCCCAAGGATATCACTCAAGGCCGGTGGTTCGCCACCGGCCTTTTTTGCGTCCGCGCGCCGAGCCGCATGCTTATGCGCCGCTTACGACTGTGGCAGCAACTCCACATCGACCGATTATCTCACACGCTCTAAGGCAATCCAGCTTGTGCGACGCACAAAACTTACGCAGTGGAACCGCGCTGTCGCACGACGACCGCGAAAAGCGGCGCCCGCTCAGGAACCGGCCCATCGTGGGTCCAAAAGGGAGTATGGCTCATGGCCCGTCTGACGATCACTCTTCTCGCCGCCGCCGTCGCCGGCTTCGCCGTTTCCGCGCAGGCGCAGGACGCCGCCGGGCCGGCCGAGCCGACGCCGTTCGTCACCCTCAGCGGCACCGCCGCCTTCCTCACCGACTATCGTTTCCGCGGCGTCTCGCTGAGCGACCGCGACATCGCCGGCCAGGGCAGCATCACCGCGACCTTCGCACCGGGCGTCTTCCTCGGCATCTGGGGCTCGTCGATCGAGCCGATCGGCGCCTATGAGCAGAGCGACGGCCGGATCTCGCAGGCGAAGCAGGAGATCGACCTGAGCGGCGGCTTCAGCAAGACCTTCGGCGCCTTCACGCCGACGATCGGCGCGATCGGCTACATCTATCCGGGCGGCCGCGGCGTCGACTATGTCGAGGTCTACGGCACCGTCGCCGGCACCGCCGGGCCGGTCGGGCTGACGCTCGGCGTCAACTATGCGCCGAAGCAGGACAATGTGTTCAACGGTCCTGAGGGCCGCCGCACCGACAGCCTCTATATCTACGGTCTGGCTTCGGCGGCGATCCCCAACACCCCGTTCAGCATCCAGGCTTCGGTCGGCCGCGAGCGCGGCGCGTTCGCCTACGACAGCCGCAGCAAGATCGACTACATGGTCGGCGTCAGCGCCAAGTATAAGGTCCTGACGCTTTCGGTCCAGTATATCGGCAACAACCTGCGCGACAGCCTGACCGACGCCAACCCCGTGCTGCGGCACAACGCCAAGGACGGCGTCGTCGGCAGCATCACCGCCGCCTTCTGATCGTCACGCGCCGTCGCCGGTGTCGGCGGCGGCGTGTCAGAATCCAGCGAACTCGGCGAGCACCGCGGCGTAGAGGTCGCGCTTGAACGGCACGATCAGCCGGCCGAGGTCGTCGCGCGTCGACCAGCGCCAGCTGCGGAACTCGGGGTGCGGCGTGGCGATATCGACGTCGGCGTCGGTGCCGGTGAAGCGCATCGCAAACCATTTCTGCCGCTGGCCGCAGTAGCGGCCTTTCCAGATCGTGCCGATCAGCTCGTCGGGCAGGTCGTAGTGGAACCAGCCGCGGCTTTCGGCGAGAATTTCCGCCTGGGTGATCCCGGTCTCCTCCGCCAGTTCGCGGAAGGCGGTATCGCGCGGCGTCTCGCCCGGATCAATCCCGCCCTGCGGCATCTGCCACGCCTCGAGCTTCGAATCGAGCCGCTGGCCGACGAAGATCTCGCCTGACGCGTTGAGCAGCATGATGCCGACGCCGGCGCGGTAGGGCAGCCCGGACTTGTGTACCCGCTCGCTCATGCGGCGATCCCGCGCGCGTGCATCTGCCGGCTGCCGGGATTCGTAACCGATACCGTAAGTCGCTTAGTGGGATGGACATTAGTCATGGTCGGTGTTCTCGGAGCGGTACGGCGCGCGAGCATAGAAGCTGCGTCACACGGCGCAACTGCCGGTGCGACCCTATCGAGCGCACGTGACTGAGGCCGCAGGATGATGGACGACGACGCATGGCGGCGGCGTCGCGCCGAGGAGCTTCACGGCACCGACACGCTTGCGCGTTACCTTCCCGAGGCCGGGCTGCCGGCCGGCGACGTCCTGCCGCTCGCGCGCCCGCCGATCCGGGTCGAGCCACCGTCGCCGCCGGTCGTGCCGACATCGACTCCGCGGCCGGCGCGGTCATGGATCAGCTCTTGGCACATGTCCGGGCGCTGCACGGCTCCGAGACGCTGGCCGACGACTTTTCGATCGTCGAGCTCCTCTTTTGAGAACTTTCGATCAATCAAACTGCTTC